>NZ_JACSLL010000015.1:0-71574 GCF_018618135.1 Exiguobacterium sp. s28
GGCAAGTCCTTTTTCTTTTCTAAAATAGGAGTGCAGAGTTGTGTACGTTTCCGTTGCACACTTCTGCACTCCTATTTTGCATTACACACCGAATTGATTGTTTGAAATATACGGATAAAATAACCATTTAGCTCGTCACGTAAACGATTTAACTTTAAGACTCGGTTGCTTTGGTTATGTATTAAAAATATCTCACTTATTTCGCTTTCTAATTGATTTAATCTTTCATCAAAATCCATAATCAAATTTTTAGTTGTACAAGCAAGATTCATGGCTTTTCTATATTCTTGAACCTTCATCGAAAGCAGCTCCTTTAGTTAAATAAATAATTTGCTTTTTATTGGTGGGGCCATTCCTTCTATAATTTTTGTGGTTTTATCAAAAAGATAAACTAACTCCTTATAATTCTTTATGTCTTCATCATTTATATATTGATATATATTATGAAAAGATATGTCACCCGCATATGCATTAACAAAATTAAAATTAAAGTCTCTCCATAAAGGCGATAAATTATCTTTATCTGCTAAAGCTTTTTCAACAATGGATTGAACCATGGGATTGCCACAGTCAATGCGAAGCGCTACATATTTTTGTGGATTGTCTCTAAGTGCTAAAGCATTTAAAAACATAATATTTTTTTCATTAAAATCCATAAAATTGGCTAGGTTTTGATAAACTTGAAACATTTCTTTAGCCCAGTAAGGAAAGATAATTGTAAAAACGTTACTAGATATAGAATCGCCAAAGTATTTCCCTAATTTTTGATTGTTTTGAATCATGTAAGAAACTGACGTTTCATTAAGTTTTAAATAAACATCTAGAGATTCTTGAAATCTTTTGAAAATTTCTGTTGGATTTGATACTTTATTAAATTCTGAATGACGTAAGTATTCTGTAAAATCATCAATCAAGTCAGTATTTAAATCTTTAAAGTCTATGGGATTATCGAGAGCCTCTGAAATAAGGTAACCATACATTTTTTCATCAGAATAAAAATGATCAATTAACATTTCCAGAACATCACCTTGTTTCATCTCCAAAGCATTAGAAATAAAATTTATACGAAATCGACTTTCTGTAGTCAGTTTAAATGATTTTGACTCGATACTATCCTGAACATACTCTCTATAAAAAGTGAGATTCATACTCCTCATCCTATCTATTATTGTTAAGTTTGAAATAACTATAACTGAATTGGAAATCCTAATCAATCAAAAAGATTTCTTTTTTAAAGATATAGATTTCTAATCCGGTTTTTATAAATATATTCCGTGGTTATGTACCCAAACGGTTGATTCAATAAGGTGTAAATAATAGAATGGATGAAGTGATTGGTTGGACCAGATAGGAAAGGGAATGATTTTATGAACGAAAACTTCTGGCGCGACCTTCCGCGTCCATTCTTTATACTTGCCCCGATGGAAGACGTGACCGATGTCGTCTTCCGCCACGTCGTCGCCCATGCGGGACGCCCGGACGTGTTCTTTACCGAGTTCGCCAACTCGGACAGCTACTGCCATCCGGAAGGGAAAGGCAGCCTTCGTGGACGCTTGACGTTCACCGAGGACGAGCAGCCGATGGTCGCCCACATTTGGGGCGACAACCCGGACTACTTCCGCGAGATGAGCATCGGCATGGCCGAGATGGGCTATAAAGGCCTCGACATCAACATGGGTTGCCCGGTGCCGAACGTGGCGAAGCGCGGGAAAGGGAGCGGGCTCATCCTCCGTCCTGACGTCGCAGCGGAACTCATCCAAGCGGCGAAAGCCGGCGGCATCCCGGTCAGCGTCAAGACACGTCTCGGATTCGCGAAGCTCGACGAGTGGCGCGACTGGTTGACGCATCTCTTGAAGCAAGACATCGCCAACTTGTCGATTCACTTGCGCACACGCAACGAGATGAGTAAAGTCGACGCGCACTGGGAGATGATCCCGGATATCGTCAAACTGCGTGACGAGATCGCACCGGACACGCTGATCACGATCAACGGTGACATCCTCGACCGTCAGATGGGATTAGAGCTTGTCGAAAAGTATGGCGTCGACGGCGTCATGATCGGTCGCGGGATTTTCAAGAACCCGTTCGCGTTCGAGAAAGAGCCGCGTGAGCATTCGATGGAAGAGTACCTTGACTTGCTTCGTCTCCAACTCGATTTGCAAGACAAGTTCCAAGAAGAAGTGCCGCGCTCGATTTCGAACTTGCACCGCTTCTTCAAGATTTACGTGAAAGGGTTCCGCGGGGCGAGCGACCTCCGTGTGAAGCTCATGGACACGAAATCGACAGACGAAGTGCGGGCACACCTTGATGCGTTCGTCGAGAACTATCATAGAGAAGAAGCGGCGCTTGCCGAGGCGGCGTCGACAGTCGAATAATGTTTTACGGGGATTCAGTGTATACTGGGTCCCTTTTTTATGTGGCGATAATGAATCGAAACTTTTGATCCACTTGGTTCGTAAGAAGGGATGGGAGGGATGAACATGAACGAATGGCGTGAATCTGCGGTCGGTCTTGGCCTTGCGTTTGGAACGGCTGGCGGGCTAATTATCTCATTATTATTCAATTTTCCGTCCATGTATGGAATCGTCATCGGTTCGATTATCGGCTATTGGATTGGGCTCTTCATCTCTATCCGTGCTATGAAACGATAACGACCCATTATTAAAACAGGAGGAGCGTTTCAATATGAGTGAATTCCAATTTATTACGAGCGATTACCCACTGAAAGAAGTCGAAAATCCGTATATCGAGTTCTTATCGATCAACGAGGCCATTAAAAGGGGCGTCGTGTTGCCTGACATGCTTACAGACGACGAAGACCTCGACCGCGATGAGAAGATTTTGATGAACGTCGAGGCAGAAGAACACCTCGACGAGATTGAAATCAAGCGCGACCTGTATTATGAAGTGGCGAACGTCGAGGCTTATTCGTCAAAAGCGCACGTCGTTGAATTGCGCTGGCGCTATTCCGATACGAGAGCCGAACAGCTCGTCGAGTATATAACCGACCACTTGAAGACGGCGGATGAAGTCGAGATTTGGAAAGTGTGGGTCGATGAACAGACGGAGCCGAACGTTCAATCGATCACGCTCGACGACTTGACGACTGATGCGCTGCGATTTTTAGGTGCAGACGGGTTCGAGCGGCCGGAATGCCTTCGCGTGACAAAAGCTTAACCTGACCGAACAAGATGTCTCGTTCGGTTTTTTGTTTTGTCTCCTCACTTGAAAAAGACTGCTATATTATGAAGAGAAGAGTCAGGAGGGAATCAGATGCACATTTTAATCGTTGAAGACGACCGGACAATCGCCTCCGGTCTCCAATATTCGCTCGAACAAGAACAATTCACGACGACGTTGTGCCAGAACGCGACCGACGCGACACGTTTGATTGAACAACAGTTACATACGATCGACCTGTGTCTATTCGACTTGTCGTTGCCGGACGGGAGCGGCTATGACTTATGTCGGCTCGTGAAGCAAAAACAGGATACGCCCGTCATCTTTTTGACGGCGTTCGATGATGAAGTGAACGTCGTCATGGGACTCGATATGGGAGCGGACGACTATATCACGAAACCGTTCCGGGTCCGTGAGCTTATCTCGCGGATTCACTCGGTGTTGCGCCGCTACCATAAACAGGTCAGCTCGCCCGTTTTGACAATCGGGTCGCTCGAAATCAACACGCAAGACGCGAAAGTCAAAAAAGATGGAAGCGAGATCCTGTTGACAGCGCTCGAGTATCGTTTACTGCTCATCTTCGGGAAACATACGGGCCAAGTGTTGTCCCGCGCCCAGCTGCTCGACCAGATTTGGGACATGGGCGGGGACTTCGTGAATGACAATACGTTGACCGTCTACATCAAACGGTTACGCGAGAAACTCGAAGATGACCCGCAACGGCCGACGTTGATTAAGACGGTTCGCGGGATTGGCTATAAGGTGGAACGCTGACATGTTGCGCAATCGAGAATTCCGTATCTATTTAGTCAGTCTGTTGCTGCTGATTGGAGTGGCTTCTATCGTCGCAGCTTTGTTCCTATCGATGGAGGCCGTCATTCTCGTCCTCCTTTTGTCGGTCGCGTTCTTGATCGTGACATATCGGTTCACGGCGTGGCGCTATCGGGAGATCAATCAGCTGTCGAGTTACCTGCAAGAGATCAGCAACGGCAATTATAAACTCGATGTCCGCGACAACCGTGAAGGCGAGCTCAGTCTATTGAAGAGCCAAATCTATAAAGTGACGAAGATGCTGTCCGAGCAAAGGACGCATCTCGAAGAGGACAAGCAGAAGTTGACGGATGCCATCTCCGACATTTCCCATCAGCTGAAGACCCCGCTCACCTCGATGACCGTCATGGCGGACTTGCTCAGTGACCCACGGCTGTCAGATGACAAGCGTCAAGAGTTCACGCATAACGTACAAGTGCAGCTCGAACGGATGGAGTGGCTCGTCTCGTCACTACTCAAGCTGTCTAAAATCGATGCCGGGACGATTCATTTCAAACGGGAACCGGTATCCATCCCCGTGCTCGTTCAAGCCGTGACGGAACCGATGCTTGTGCCAATCGATATTAAAATGCAGCGGCTTCAGATTACGGGTGAGGATGATGTCACGTTCGAAGGCGACTTGAAGTGGACGACCGAGGCGCTCATCAACATCTTGAAGAATTGCGTCGAGCATACACCGGAACAAGGGGAGCTGTTCATCGACTTCAGCGAGAACACCCTGTATACGGAAATCGTCATTCGCGATACGGGGAGCGGCATCGCCAAACAAGACATCCCGTATATTTTCCAACGTTTTTATAAGGGTATGAATGCGAGTGACGACAGCGTCGGCATCGGGCTCGCCATGGCCCACAGCATCATCACAAGTCAACAAGGTGAACTGACCGTCCGCAGTGAACGTGGAGCTGGGACTGCGTTTCAAATTCGATTCTACAAAGCAATCGTCTAAGTGACGAAACAGTCACTTTCGAGTCACGGACGTGTCACATTCGCTCGGTACACTCAAAGTAGATCAAGTACTGGAGGGTGCAAACATGAATATATTAGAAGTGCAACACTTATCGAAAGTATACGGAAAAGACGAGATGGAAGTGCGGGCGCTCGATGACGTGTCGTTCACCGTGAAAAAAGGCGAGTTCGTCTGTATCGTCGGACCGTCGGGCTCGGGAAAGTCGACGTTGTTACATTTGCTCGGCGGCGTCGATGTCCCGACGAGTGGACAGGTGTTAATCGACAATACGGATATTTATAAATTGGACGAGACGCAGCTCGCCATCTTCCGTCGCCGTCAAATCGGTTTGATTTATCAGTTTTACAACTTGATTCCGATTTTGACGGTTGAGGAGAACATTACGTTGCCGATGTTGTTGGACGAACAAAAAGTCGACGCCGCCCATTTGGAGCGCATCATCGGCATCCTTGGACTGTCGAACCGGTTGACGCATCTGCCGAACCAACTGTCTGGCGGGCAGCAACAACGCGTCTCCATCGGTCGGGCGCTCATCAGCAACCCGGCCATCATCTTGGCCGATGAGCCGACGGGGAACCTGGACAGTCAAAACAGTGAAGAGATCATGAGCCTCCTGAAACTGTTCAACAAGAAGTTCAATCAGACGCTGATCATCATCACGCATGACGAACGAATCGCCTTGCAGGCCGACCGCATCATCTCGATTGAGGATGGGAAGATTGCGAAGAACGAGGTCGTCCGCTCATGAACATCATCCATAAAATGACGCTGCGGCACTTGCGCGAGAACAAACGACGCTCGCTCGTCACCATCATCGGGGTCATCATCTCGGTGTCGATGATCACGGCCGTGACGACACTCGGTTCGTCGTTCTTGGACTTGATGATTCGCCAAGACATCGCGGATAACGGGGAATGGCACGTCAAATATGTCAACACGAACGAAGAACAAGTCGAGGCGATTCGGAAGGATGAGGCCACGAAGGACGTCATCCTATCGAGTGACGGCTATGCGACATTAACGGATTCGCAGAATGCGTATAAACCGTACTTGTACGTCCAGAATTATAATACCTCGGGACTGAAGAACTTCCCCGTCGAGTTGACGGAGGGACGCTTGCCGAACAAAGAAGGCGAAGTCGTCATTTCCGAGGCCATCCGTCAAAACGCGCAAGTCACGTACAACATCGGGGACGAGTTGACGCTTGAAATCGGCGAGCGCATGGACGAATCGTCGGGTCGGGTATTGACGCAAAACGACGGCTTGATTCGTGACGGGGAGACGATTCTGGAACAGCTGAACGTCGAGGACACGGTGACGTTGACCGTCGTCGGCACGATGACGCGCCCGGCCTGGGAGCCGACTTGGTCGCCGGGCTATACGGTCGTCGGATACATTGACGACAAGGCGTTGAACGGTGCGACCGTCGATACGTTCGTTGCCTTGAACGATGTCGATAACTCGATTTACTTGGATACGGAACGAGTGATGAACGAACAGAAAATGGAAGGGGTCGCTTATAACTCATCGTTGCTTCGCTATTACGGAGTGACAGACGACGGCGGATTGCGTAAGACGTTGTATGGTTTCGTCGGAATCATCATGACGGTCATCGTCATCGGCTCGATTTCGCTCATCTATAATGCGTTCGCCATCAGCGTATCCGAGCGCTCGCGTTATCTCGGGATGCTTGCGAGTGTCGGGGCGACGAAACGTCAAAAGCGGAATTCGGTCTTTTTTGAAGGATTGATTATCGGAGGGATTAGCATCCCGATCGGTATCATCGCCGGGGTGACCGGGATCGGAGTCACGTTCCTATTCATCAACGCCTTTGCTGAGAAGGCGCTCAATGTGACGGAGAAGTTTGAGGTCGTCGTCACACCGCTTACACTCCTGTTGACGGTCCTCATTTCGAGCGTGACGATTTTCATTTCCTGCTATCTGCCGGCACGTCGCGCTTCGAAGATTTCGGCGATTGACGCAATTCGTCAAACCCAGGACGTGCGACTCACGTCGAAAAACGTGAAGACGTCGAAGCTCGTTCGCCGTATCTTCGGATTAGAGGCGGAAATCGGGTTGAAAAACACGAAACGCAACCGGAAACGGTATTTGGCGACCGTGTTCTCGCTCGTCATCAGTATCGTGCTCTTTTTAGTCGTCAGTTACTTCACGGATCGGCTCGAACAGTCACTTGAGATGTCACAAGGGTCATACGAGTTCGATATCCTTGTGAACGGATCGAATCTCACCAAGGATGACTTGCGTCGCTATGAGACGTTGGACCATGTGACGGGCGGGACGTACTTCGAGAACACGACCGTCCAGACGATGGTCGACGAAGCCCGATTACCGAACGCGGTCACCGAAAACAAAGACTTGGTGTCCACGTTCGTCGATGGGAAATTTGTGTATTACGTGTCCCTTTATCAATTGGATGATGCCAGTTTCGATGCGTACTTGAAGCAAATCGGGGCATCCGCCAGCAACTTTGAAGACGGAGACATGCCGGGTGCCGTCTTAATTGATGAAGTGTCGTATCAAGACGTCGACAAGAAGAAGTTCGTCAACTCGAAGACGATTGAGACAGAGGTCGGTGATACGCTCGAACTCCAAAACGAAAACGCAACGGACGGCACGGCACCACTCAAAACAATCAAAATCGGAGCCATGACCGACGTCGCCCCGACCGGTGTGATGACGAGTTCACTTGGATGGCTTGATGTGATCGTTCGGGAAGGGACGTTTGAAGAGGATGCGATCGGTCAATTGATGAAACAATCAAGTCCATCGATTGCCTTGAACACGAGTAATCCTGATGCGACGCAACAAGTGATTGAAGCGGAACAAAACATGGACCAATACATTTTCAACGTGTCGGAGCAGCGTGAACAACAAGAGCAAGTGTTGTTGCTGTTATCGATTTTCGTCTATGGATTCATCGTCTTGATCTCGCTCATCTCGGTGGCGAACATCTTCAACACAATCTCGACGAGCGTCTCACTCCGACGCCGCGAATTCGCGATGCTACGGTCGGTCGGGATGACACCGAAAGGGTTCAACAAGATGGTGTACTATGAGAGCATTTTCTACGGCATGAAAGCATTGGCGTATGGGGTGCCGATCAGTATTCTCATCATGTACCTGATTTACCGAGCGCAAATCAACACGTTCGAAGCAGCGTTCACGTTGCCGTGGGGCGATATCTTGTTCGTCACGGTCGTAATCTTCCTCATCGTTGGTTCTTCGATGCTGTACGCGATTTCGAAAGTAAAGTCGGATAATATCATCGATCGGTTGAAGCAAGAGAATAACTAATATGCATGCAAAGGGATTCAGTGTCTACTGAGTCCCTTTTTCTGTAAAATGAGAATGAAGAAAGAGGTGGGAGAATGGACATCCGAGAAGTATTGAGTGGTGGGGATTTGCGATCGGTCGGCCACGTCGATGAGGTCGTCACTTTCGTCGGGAACGACCCGGACCGATTCAGCGAATTGATGACCGTCCTAACCGATGACCGTCCCGTCGTCCGGATGCGAAGCGCAGACGCGATGGAAAAAGTGACACGTCATTATCCTGCGCTGCTGCAAGCGCATCAGGCGTCCTTGTTCGAGCAGCTACAGATTGCCACCCAACAAGAAGTGAGGTGGCACTTGGCCCAACTCATGCCACGGATGACGTGGACGGAGGAAGAGGTGAGTGACATCGTCCGTGTGCTCACCGATTGGATTGCCGCGGAGACGAGCGCCATCGTCATCGTCAACGCTCTGCAGGCGATGTTCGACTTGAGCGCCATGCATCCACGATTCCGTGACGAGCTGAAAGCCTTGCTCGAGACGCAACTCGCGGCGGGTAGTCCGGCCGTGAAGAGCCGCGCCAAAAAACTTTTACACAAATTGTGACGGATGGACGTCATTTCCGGTCTATAAAGATGTAAGCACATCGAAAGGGGGATTCGATTGGACGATCAGGCGATCATCGATTTGTATTGGAGGCGTTCCGAGCGGGCGATTGAGGCGACGGCGCAAAAGTACGGCGGCTATTGTCATACGATTTCCTATAACATTTTGAACAGCCGAGAGGACGCGGACGAGTGCGTCAATGATACGTATATGAAGGCGTGGCAAGCGATTCCGCCGACACGTCCAGCACGGCTCGCCGCCTATTTGGCGAAGCTTGTTCGTAACGTCTCGCTCCATAAGTATGAGAAGGCGAACGCCAAGAAGCGCGGAGCGGGGCAAGTCCCGTTCATCGTCAGTGAGCTCGAGCACTGTCTCGTATCCTCCGTCGCGACCGATTCAGAAGTCATCGAGTTGTTGAACGACTTTTTGGCCCAGTTGCCGCAAGAGACTCGGCAGATTTTCATGGGACGTTACTTTCACTTTCAATCAATCAAAGACATCGCGACGATGCGCCAGGTGAGCGAGAGCAAGGTCAAGATGGTGCTGCTGCGGACCCGTAATGACTTGAAGCAAGCGCTCGAAGCGGAAGGGGTGGCGCTATGAATGGAGATCGACTTACACGTTTGATGGGGGACGTCGATGATCGTTTCGTCGAGGAATCGATGGAAGTCGAGGTAAAGAAACGAAGACATTGGCGTTGGATGGGCGGTCTCATCGCAGCAGCCGCTGTCACACTCTTTGTCGTGACATGGGACAGTTTTAAAGAATTGATTCCGCTGTCGGACAGCTCGAGCAATATGTCGGTCGCTTATATCGATGAAGGGGACATCGACGTCGGGATGTCATCGGCAAACCTTGCCGAGATGAGTGAAGACGAGCTGTTCTCGAAATGGGAACCTGCGGTGGTACGGGGCGTCGTGCAACAGATTGACCACATCGAGCTCGACTTCAACGGACAAGCGGAATATCAGTCGATTGTGACGATTAGCGTGACAGACGTCTATCGGGGTGAGGTTGAGCCTGGGAGTGAGATGAAAGTACTTACCGTTGCCGGTGTCGGTTCTGAAGTGCTTCAGTCGGATGCGGACGTCATCTCTGAACTTCGCCTTGGGATGGAAGGGATTTTTATGCCGATCCCATACGATGCGTCACACATCTGGTCACAAAACGAAGCCACGCTTCAAGTGATGGATGTGAGTGATTACGGATTTCCGGACGGTGAGCGGTACATGTTCTTGAACACGGACGAAGGACTCGTCTTCAGTCGAGATGCCTATCCGTCGCTACGTGGCGCTGAAACACTTGATGACATAGAGGAGTTCATGATGACTAAATTTAAATAAGTCACATTTCATGTCTATTTGATTTTTAAAAGCTGATAGATTATTATTAAGTCAATATTATAATAAATATGACTTAAAGGATGAGTGTCATGGCGATACAAGGATTAACCAAATTACCTGTCAAAATAGAAATCACACAAGCCATCAAATTACTTGAACGTCTGGCGCATGTGAATACGCTACTTGGAAAACTCGATGGTGAATTGACGCATTCGAAAGCAAGTAAGCAATTAATGCAACTCTTATCGCTTCAAGAATCCGTTGAATCAACGAAAATCGAAGGATCACAGGTGACGTTCACGGATATGATGGAGTCTTCGCTGAAGAAAAGTGACGATTCCGATGTTATCGAAATTCAGAACTATATGAGGGCCTTGCAGTTTGGGTATGAATCTGTCGAAAATGGTTATCCGGTGACGACGCGATTGATCAAGCAGTTACATGAGATTTTGATGAAAGGAAGTCGAGGCGAAGTCAGTTCAGCCGGTGAGTTCCGTAAAATTCAACATTTTATCGGGCCGACGAATCGATTAGAAGATGCTTCTTATATTCCGGTAGAGGCTCATTTGATTAACGAATACATGGAGAACTTAGAAAAATTTATCAATACTGATTCTTACGGACGATTGCTACCGCAGAACCACTTAAAGTCAGACGGATATGTCATTAATGAACAAGCGGCTCCACTTCTTAAAACAGGAATTATGCATGCTCAATTTGAATCCATCCATCCATTTTTGGACGGGAACGGGCGTTTAGGGCGGATTCTAATGGTGCTTTACCTCCTGCAGCAAAAAGTGATTACGCACCCCATCTTTTTTGTGAGTGAAGAACTTGAGAAAGAAAAAGCCCGCTACTACGATTTGCTCAACGGTGTTCGTGGAGACCAGTCGGATTGGGGGAAATGGTTACTGTTTTTCGTTGATGCTTCAGAACGAATGGCGACAAAGTTGTTGGATCAATTGAATAAAGCCAATCGCTTGCTGTCAGAAGGTGAACAGCTAATTGAAAACGAAGCGGAACGTAAACTATGGATTACGAGCTTTGAACAACCAATCTTGACGGTGGCGAAAGGTGTCGAAATGACAGGCTATTCACCGAACACGGTTCGAAAAGCACTTCATCAACTTGTGGAAAAAGAACTTTTATACGCTTCGAACACAGAGCGGAGAAATCGTAAATATCGAAATTATGCGTTATTGCGCATTTTCGTGAACTAAAAGCAGTGTGCCGTTTTTAAATCGCCAACAATGAAGGAGGAAATCATATGGACCGCACCATCACTGTCAAAGGCACAGGGAAAGTATCGGCCAAGCCTGATTTGATTGTCGTGAGAATGGATTTGTCGTCAAGAGCCGTCCGCTATGAGGAGACGATGAACGGGGCGGCACTCGCCGTCACACGTCTGCAAAAAGCGATTGAGCAGGCTGGCTTCGCGAAAACGGATTTAAAGACGACCGACTTCTCGATTGACACCGACTATGAGAGCTACCGCGACAAACAAGGTAACTACAAGTCTCGTTTCCGGGGTTACGTCTGTCAGCAGAAGACGAAACTCGAATTTTCGCTCGATACGAAACAATTGTCAGCGGTCATCGAACATGTCAGCAACTCGCTAGCCGAGCCGAAGCTGTCCATCTCGTTTACGATCAAGGATGCGGACACAATCCAAGACGAACTGCTCGCGAGCGCGGCGGCGAACGCGCGTCATCGGGCCGAACTGTTGGCGAAAGGGGCCGGGGCGACGCTCGGTGACTTGCTTCAAATCGATTACACGTGGGGCGAGCTTCATCTTTATTCGCCGACGCGTCTCACGCTCCATGACGAGGTTCTCTTCTCGGAGGCGGCAATGCCAGAACTCGAGCCGGATGAGATTGACTTGAGTGACTCGGCGACGTTCGTGTGGGCGATTCGATGAGGCGTATCATCGGATTGGTGCTGCTGTTCCTATCGGTTTCAATGTCAGCCCAAGCCTTATCTTGGGCGTATGCGTTCGTCGTGTTGGATGGACGGGTGTATGAAGTGATGGACGTCGCGGTATTGGAGGCTGACTTGGGAGAAGTCGTCGGCGAGGTCAAGACGATGGCCGACGATATGGATGGCAGCTATTATGGGGACGCCTCGAACATGTATCCGGTCGGGACGACCTATCGAAAAGTGAACGGGGAAGCGACGGAGGACGTGCTCGCGGTCGAGGATGGGTCTGGGTGGAAGCGGGCCGAATATCGGCATGACGCCCCGTTCAGCATGCGTGACCATTTGGATAAGGTGGCATATGGATTCGTCGGACTCGGCCTCGTATTTTTTGTTATGTATCGATTTAGGGGGACAAGATGAATTTATTTGAGTTTGAAAGATATGTATCACGGCGAATCGAGGACCGTGGCTACGGTTATTATATGAGTGGGAACCTCAAATTAGTGTCACAAACTCGAAATACGTACTGGTTTGATGTATATGGCAGTAGCGTTTATCGAGTGGGGGTTACATGTGCGAACGAGTGGATGATTCAATCGTCATGCGATTGCCCCTATAATCAAGGAACGTGTAAACATGAAGTCGCAGTTTATTATTGGTTACGCGATCGGCTTACACCGGGGGCACCATTTGATTTAGCAAAAGAACTCGGTAAGCTGAAGAAAGCCGACCTCATCGATGTGATGATAAAGCTAGCGCATGACCCGGATATTCACCATCGTTTGGCACACGACCTCGGACCGCCATCAAGCAACCCAGAAACATTCGTTCAAGTCTGTGAGCGAGAAATTGCCGAAAAGTTTTCAAACGGCACGATTAATCAACAAGAAATGAAGACCTTGAAACGTTATCTGTTTCGTAAAATAGATGTGATTCAGTCAGATGAAAATCCTGTATCACGCTTATTCAATAGTATTTCATTTCTTGATACAGTCACTCCGACAATCATGAGATGTGATATATTTCTTCACTTGTTGTTCGCTGTGCGGGACGAAGTCACTGATTTGATGGTGTCAGCCATTGAGGAAATCCCAGAGGCGGAACGAGACATGGTTTTTCAACGTTTCATTTTGATGTGGCATGAACTGCATCTAGCCGTTTACAATGACGTTCATGTTCAATTGTTGAAAGTGATTGTCCCCATCTATGAAGGAGATAAGACGTTTCTCATCGACCAAATCAATCGGTTTAGAAGCACGCACGCCGAGGCTAGTGATTTGGAGCACCTGGACGAGTTCACGAAAGTGTTAACAGAAGAAAGTTGGTAAGTTGATAATCAAGTATGGAAATGGGGAACAGATTCATGTAGGGGTTACCCAGTCTTGGAGAGAGAAGGGACAAACATGAAAATCCTCATCATCTTTGACTCGATGTACGGGTGTACCGAAAAAGTCGCATATGCCATCAAGGACGGATTCAGCGACTTACACCGCGTCGACATCATGCAGATCAGCCACGTCGGATACGGCGACCTCGCCAACCTTGATTTGTTCATCGTTGGTTCGCCGACTCACGGAGGGCGCGAAACCGAGGATGTGAAGACGTTTCTCGACGGCTTATCGGACCATGCACTGCGTGGTACGCGAGCTGCAGCCTTCGATACGAGTATGGCCGAAGAAGATCAAGGCTTTTTCGTCGGGAAAATCGTCAAATGGTTCGGTCACGCCTCGACCCGGATGGAGCAGTTATTGCTCGAAAAAGGAGCGGAGCCGGTGCTGAAAGAATCGTTCATCGTCCTTGATAAAGAAGGACCACTTAAAGACGGAGAGCTCGAGCGGGCGACCGAATGGGCCCGTCACTTGATGGACAAATAATCTGACGTGTTCCTTACGGGACGCGTCTTTTTTGACGCAGAATTGTCCGAAGCGTTCGCAAAACGGGTAAATATAAGGGTAGCTCTATTGTGTGGAACGGAGGGAGAATGATGAAAAAATGGGAACGTGACGTCCTCATGGGTTGGATTGTCGTCTTATTGGTGCTCGTTGCGCATTATGTGATCACGGTATCACTCGGCAACACGTATTTTGCCGAGTCCACGATGAACCGGATGCTTTGGCTCAGTAGCTTCCCGGCCTTTTTGATCGCCTTTCTCGCGGCCCTCTTCCAAAAAACGAACACGCTTACGCTTGCTGTTCGTCGTAGTGTCATTTGGACGGCCGAACTCGTCGTCGGCTTCTCGCTCGTCGCCTGGTTTTTCCGGGCGTTCGAGATGTTGTTTGTGAGCCCGGGCGCGTATTGGGTGTTCGGCGCCGTTCTGCTCGCTCCGCTCGTCTACTTGTTCGAGTTCCGGCGTCAAAACCGTGGGACGAAAGCCGGGGCCCACTAAATTTAGAAAACGTCTCCGCCATGGAGGCGTTTTTAGTCTGGTCTGGAATGGGAATGGGGTACAGAAGACAAGAATGGAGGGAATCACTATGAGTCAGTATTTTTCATCATCATACGAAGAGTCGCGTGAGAAGTTTCTCGCCTTACTCGACAACGTTAAAACCTATTATCCGACGGCCCGCGTGATGTCCCACTCGATCGGCGAGGACACGATCGACTTGATCATCGGTGAGCCGGCGGGGTCACGCGAGGCGGTGCTCCTCATGACAATCGGCGAGCACGGCATCGAAGGGTATGCCGGTGCCGCTGTGACGCATCAGTTCGTCGAGACGCAACTCGAAAACCTTCGGCACGAGTCGACAGGGATCTGTCTCATCCATGCGGTCAATCCGTGGGGGATGAAGCACTTCCGCCGCGTCAATGAACATAACGTCGACTTGAACCGGAACTACGTCATCGACCGGGAATCACTCCCGCGTAACGTCAATAAAGAGTATGAAGTCATGCGGCACTTGTTCGTCCCGGATGGCGTCATCGATGACTACCATGAATCGCGCGAACATATCTACTCGTTCCTCGGTTCTGGTATCAAGCTCGACGGCTTCGAGGCGATGACCGAGGCGAAAGGGATGGGACAATATCAGTTCCCGAAAGGCGTCTATTATGGCGGTGAGTCGGATGAGCCGTCCGCCATCTTTTTGAAGGAGATTCAACATGACCTGCTCGATCGCTATGACCGCGTCGTCCACATGGATTGGCATACGGCGCTCGGTCCGACGAACGAGGTGACTATGGTCATTAGTGAGCGCGACGGGCGTGACGTCGACGAGTTGAAGCGGACTTACGGGTTGAAGAACATCCAGACGTATGACCCGACCGATGTCCTCGGGGACTCGACGAACCACTTCTACTATGTGCGCGACACACATCACCCGGACAAACGGCTCGTCTCGGCGTTGTTCGAGTTCGGGACATTCGGGACATCGACGAAAGCGACGATTCGCGAGTTCTTGACGATCATCCTCGAGAACCGGCTCTACTTTGAAGGGACGAAAGACCCGGAAGCCCGCAACGGCATTCGAAAAGAGTTCATGGCGATGTTTTATCCGGAAGACGAGTCGTGGCGGACGTCCGTATTACGCGAAGGAGCGGCGGCGATTGAGCATGTCTTGAAAGGCGAATCGCTTTGGCGCGACAGTTGATAGGTTTCCACTTCGGTCAAACGGGAAAAGTTGGGTTGTGGGCAAACAAGCATGCCGCTCAACAATCCAACTGGGGGTTTTGACCAATGGGGAATTATATTACCGCACATGACGGAACGAGTATTTACGTGGAAGACGTCGGGACAGGCGATGCCGTCGTCTTCTTGCACGGCTGGCCGGCAAACAACAACATGTTCGAGTATCAAAAGAATGCATTGCTCGAAGCAGGCTATCGCTACGTCGGGATCGACTATCGTGGCTACGGCAAGTCGGATGCACCGGCGACAGGTTATGACTATGCGACGATGGCGTCGGACGTGCACATGGTCGTTGACGGGCTTGGCATCAAAGATTTCACGCTCGTCGGCTTCTCGATGGGCGGGGCCATCGCCATCCGCTATGCCGTCGATTTCCCGGATGACGGGTTGAAGAAACTCGTCCTCTCAGGCGCGGCGGCACCAGTGTTCACGCAACGTCCGGACTATCCGTACGGGATGACGCAAGCCGAGGTCGACGCGTTGATTGAGGATACGCTGAAAGACCGTCCGAAGATGCTCGAAGGGTTCGGTGAGATTTTCTTCGAGAAAGAACATTCGAAACCGATGCAAAACTGGTTCCATCATCTGTCGCTCGTCGCGTCGAGCCACGGGACGATTGCTTCGGCGAAAGCGCTCCGTGATGAGGATCTGCGCGAGGACTTGCCGAAAGTCAACGTCGAGACGCTCATCATCCATGGCGTCCATGACAAGATTTGTCCGTTCGAGTTCGCGCTCGAGATGGAAAAAGGAATCCCGAACTCTCGGATCGAACGGTTCGAGGAGAGCGGTCACGGTACCGTCCTCGACGAGATGGACAAGTTCAACAAGACGTTGCTCGGATTTATTTGAGTGTGTGACAAGCCTAGGACGTTCCTAGGCTTTTTTTGATGGTCATCTGTAGCACGTTTGTTACGGATTTTGAGGCTAGAACGACTTGTACACGGGTATAGCTAAAATGAAGCACTTTGTTCGAGTTGAGATTGAACAAGTTTGCTGTATGTCGAGGTTTTGACATAGAGTCGTTGGTGTTCGTCACACGGTCAAGGATGGCTATGGAAAAGCCGCTCGGGACCGTGCCTGTTTTTGTGGTCTCACACAATTCGAATAGCTCGTCTGGAAACGCTTCACAAGAAAAAAGAAATAAGCCTCCTTTTGCTAGAACGGATGACATTTAGATGGTCAATTTGTGCTGACTAGACCTTAATACATGGTACAATGGAGAGGTGGATTTTTAGATTGAGGAGAGATTGTACATGAATATCGCTTTCTTTTTATATCCGAAAGAAGACGTCAAATATTTAGACCCGGAATCGACGGTGCGTCAAGCGCTCGAGAAGATGAAACATCATCGCTTCACCTCGGTGCCGCTCGTATCCGAGAACGGCTTTTACGCCGGCACGATGACGGAAGGAGATTTGCTCTGGGCACTCGCCGAACAGCTTCGCGGGGAAGAAGACTACGAAAAAGTGCTCCGGACACGCCTGAAAGACATCAAGCAACGCGTACGGTATAAGCCGGTCGCCATCACGGCGCAAATCGAGGAGCTCGTCGATGCGATCACCGATCAAAACTTCGTGCCGGTCGTCGATGACGGGAAGTATTTCATCGGTATCATCCGGCGCCGCGACATCATCGAATATTACTCGACGAAGTTGCAACAGCTCGAGAATAAAGTGAACTGAACGAATGGACCAACCTGTGAAAGCGGGTTGGTTTTTGTATGTGTGAGTACAAGCAACGGGGAGGCGAGCTATAGATGGAAGCACGAGTCATTGAATCGATTGAGCTATGGTTTCAAGAGGCAGGGTCTGAGGAAGCGGTGAACTTCATCGACTTTATGTTGTTTTTGAATGAATCCGCCTATTCTTTGCTTCACCGAGACACGTTACATGGCATCTTCACCTATCAGGTCCGCTACCAAGATGGGACTTCTCAGTCCGTCTCGTACGATAAAGACGAGTGGGTCGCCCATGAACGGAATGAATGGCAAACCGGTATGAGCGGCGGTGAGTGGGTATGGTGGTTCATCGAACGATGGCGTTTTGTCGTGGAGTGGCGCAGTGGTCGAGACTTCCGGACAGGTGATGAGATAGAAGAGAACTTCTATGGGATCATCCCTTACGGTGAAGTTCAACCACTTGACGTTCTGTTGTATTCAATTATTGAAAATGATGCCCACAACACAGAAGCGTTAATCAAAGAGGGATATTACCATGACCCGCTGCTGCAGAAATGGATTGTCATTCCCGATTCGACGGACAGCCTACGACCGCTCGTGTTGGCCGTCTGTTACAACGAAGGAATCATCGAGACACCCCGAACTATCGAGCGGATTGAAGTGACGTTCACCGATTTGACGACAGGAGCGGTCCAATCGCTTGCGAGTGCACTCGAAGCGTATGAGAAACCGGCAGACCTCGATTTAGATGACATCGAGTATCGCGATGACATGTTTTATCGCGACGAGTCCATTCAAGGGACGATTCGTTTCGAGGTGACGTATCAAGGCGGAAGGGTCCAATATGTCGAACATGACAAATCAGAGATGTTTATGGATTGGGACATGGCGATCATCAAGTGGTTTTTCGAGCATTGGCTTAAGCTGTACGAAGCGTATGCCGAAAAGTCGTTTCCGTCCGGTCAACCATTGCAACGCTTTGAATCGGGCTATGATTATTGGAAAGCCAGACTGTCACCGGAAGCGTGGGACGAGCTCATTCATTCGACAGACCCTTTCGACCAACAACTTTTAACGGATAAGGAACCCCATGACGAGATTCGAGACGCAAAAGAGCAGTTCGAAATGATGTTCGATCAAGCAGCGGAACTCTATCTCGAAGATTTGCGTCACGGATTTTATGTTGATCAACTGTTGGAACAACGAATCGACGTCGAAAGCTCGTTCGATGCCGTGATTGCTCTTTACAAAGAAATATCCGAGGCAGAGCAGAAAAGGCGAACGAGGGAGCAACTGCTTTATGGGGAAAAGGATGAAGGCAACGCTAATTGATTGAATAAAGGCTATGGAAAAATAGGGACATTCCTTATACTTTTACGTATAGAGTCAAGACATACAAGGAAGGAGTGACAATGAATGGCGATGCCCGATTTACATATGCTGCGTGAATCGCTCAAACCGGATTGTGCGAATTGTTTCGGTCTCTGTTGTGTGGCGTTTCACTACTTGAAATCTGAGGATTTCCCGATTGATAAACCCGCAGGACAGCCGTGCGTCCATTTGGCAGATTCGTATGCCTGCAACATCCATTCCGAACTGCGCGAGCGGGGCTTCAAAGGATGTACGGTGTACGACTGTCTCGGGGCCGGGCAGTTCGTGTCACAAGTGACGTTTCACGGACGAAGCTGGCGGGAGGCGGATGTCGACGATACGCGTATGTTCACGGTGCTACCCATCATGAGTCAAGTCCATGAGCTGTTGCTCTACATAAGCGACATCCTGAGCCGAGTAATCCCAAAGCGCGATGCACGATTACTCGAGACGTTATTGGCAGAGCTACTGGCTTTCCGTGAGTTACCGCCTGAACAGTTGAGCGGTACGGCACTGATGGCATTCCGACAACGGGCCCGCCCATTGTTCGTCCGACTCAGTCGGCACATTCGAGCGGAAGGGTTGAAACATAACGGCCTGACGTTGACGTCACTCCACGAGCAAGACCGGGCCGATTTGATTGGTCGAAACGTGAGTCAGCATGACGTGAGAGGGACGTGTTATCGAGGCGCCTTGTTGATTGGTGCTAACTTACGTGGGCAAGACCTGTCCTATGTCGATTTCATGGGGGCCGACGTACGAGATTTGGATGTGCGAGGAGCAACGTTGACCGACAGTCTGTTTTTGACACAGATGCAAGTGAACGCGATGAACGGGGACCGGCAGACGAGACTGGCGCCCGTGTACACGCGACCGAGCCATTGGCTGTAACGCAAGAGACGACTTCCACAATGGAAAGTCGTCTTTTTGATGTGCTTGTGTTACGAGAGCGGTGGGAAATGGGGGAGCACATATTCCCCAAGCTCCTCGATGACCTCGTCGGCCGGACGTTGCCCGTCGAACAAGGCGAAGAACAGATGATTGACGCCGATGGCCCGATACGCCTCGAGCAGTTTGATCAATTGATTGCGACCGACACGGAAGCCGAGCCGGATCGGAGTCGGAAGCTCGTCCGCGTCATGCGCCAAATCGAGATGCATCGGCATCGAGAACGGGCGGAACCCTTTTCCATGCGTCTGACCTGACTCGCGCCAATCGTTGAGCACTTGCTGTTGGGCGAATGGGGCCTGCGGATAATACATCCACCCGTCCCCGTGTTGCCCGAGCCAGTCCATGTCCTGCTGCGCGAACCCGGTGATCATCGTTGGGATGCGTTTTTTCGGACGGGGAACGAGCGTCGCCTCATGGACCTCGCCGTACGACGAATCGATGGTCGGATAGTTGTGGTAGAGCGCCTGTTCCATGACACGGAGCGATTCTTTGAACTGCTCGCCCCGTGTCGCATGGTCGACCCCGAGTCCTTTGAAGTCGGCCCGACGGTCGCCGGACGAGATGCCGAGAATCAAACGTTCCGGGAACAACGCTTCAATCGTCGCGACTTCTTTCGCCGAACGGAGCGGGTGCCGGAGCGGCAAGACGAGGGCGGACGTGCCGAGGGCGATGCGCTTCGTCTGACCGAGCAAGTGTGTCCCATAGATGAGCATGTCGTAAATCTGTCCGACGGCCGGGTCTAGGAAGTTCGGGTCTTTCAGCAAGACGTCTCGGAGCCAGAGCGCCGTGAAGCCATAGTCGTCCGCTCGTTGGGCGAGCTCGACTTGACGTTCGAGCGTTGGGGTGCGCATCTTGAAATTTTCTAACGGGATGTGGAGGCCGAGCGTGAGCTCGCCCTCCCGATACATCCGATTGTAGCTGACATGATTGTTGAACATGGTGTCCTCCTTAGCTCGCTTCCAAACGACGTGAGACGGCGGTCAAGATGACAGCGATGATGACCATGATGCCACCGACCCAAGGCGTATGCACGAGACCGATCGAGTCCGCGACAATCCCACCGATGGTCGCACCGAGCGCGATACCGATATTGAAGGCGGCGATGTTGAGCGCCGACGCGACATCGACCGCGGCCGGTACATACTTCTCTGCCAACTGCACGATATATAGTTGAAGGCCAGGTACGTTCATGAAGGCGAGCAGTCCCATCAAGACGATGGCGATGAGTCCCGCGACTTTGAACGGAATCATGAACGACATGACGATCATGACAGCGGCGTGGACGATGAACATATAGAACAACGCCTTGGCCGGGTCTTCATTGGCGAATTTTCCGCCTGCCCAGTTGCCGATGGCGACGGCGATCCCGTAGACGAGTAGGACGATACTAATCAAGCTCGGACTGATGTTCGTCACGTCCTGCATGATTGGTGTCAAGTACGTGAAGGCGACGAACGTTCCGCCGTAACCGAGTGCTGTGATCAAGAAGCCGAGCATGATTCGGCCGTTCGTGAGCAATTTCTTCATATCGGAGAACTTCGCGGGCGGCGACTGTTTCAAATCTTTCGGGATCAAGAAGAAGCTGGCGATAATCGATACGATCCCGAGCGCGGCGACGGCGAAGAACGTGGCGCGCCATCCGAACGCTTGACCGATGAACGTGCCGAGCGGGACGCCGGTCACGGTCGCGACCGTCAAGCCGGTGAACATGAGTGCGATCGCACTCGCTTTTTTATGCGGTGGCACGAGCTGTACGGCGATCGTCGCTCCGATGGAGAAGAAAACACCGTGTGCGAACGCGGTGATGAAGCGGGCGGCAATTAACAGTTCGAAACTGGTCGACAGGGCAGAGACCAAATTTCCGCCGATAAAGACGACCATGAGTGCCATGAGTAACGTCTTGCGATTCATCCGGTTCGTGAGTGCCGTCAAGATCGGCGCACCGACGGCGACGCCGATGGCATAACCGGAGATGATAAGACCGGCGAGCGTGATGCCGATATTCAAGTCGCTGGCGATGGATGCGAGCAGGCCGACCGGGACGAACTCGGTCGTCCCGATGCCGAAGGCGCTAATGGCGAGGGCGAGCAGTGCCAGCCCTCCGTTTTTCGGTGCCTGTTCGTCGACAGGCTGGGTGTACGGTTGATTCATGAGTAGTTCCTCCTAAAGAATGTTTGTTGAGATGAGGGCCCTTCATCTCGAGGCAGCTCGAGCATCTCAATCTTCTCTATTGTCCAGTACGGTCGAAAAAGATCCTTACTGTCTCAAGAAGCGGTTACTGGTGAGATGAACTTGTATAACTGAGCTACAGTTGCTATCATAAGTCCATCGAATTTAATTGGGAAGTACGCACTTTCAAGTACGATAGGCACCGAAAAGTACCTATCCCGGTCTATAAGGAGGAACCATCATGCCATACAACATCCCGGTCGAGGCGACGCTCGACGTCATCGGCGGCAAGTGGAAAGTCGTCATCATGTGTCATTTGATTAAAGGGGAACGGCGGACGAGCGAATTGAAAAAGCTCATGCCGAACATCACGCAAAAAATGCTCACGCAACAGTTGCGCGAGCTCGAGGCGGACGGTGTCATCATTCGCACGGTGTATGAACAAGTCCCACCGAAAGTCGTCTATTCCCTGTCCGACTACGGCTGGTCGCTCCAACCGATTTTGGATGCGATGTGTGCCTGGGGAGAAGGGCATATTGAACAGACCGGGGAAGACGTCATTTCCTAAATCAGAAAAGACAGCGGCTCTTCAATGAGAGAACCGCTGTCTTTTTATCGTTATGAGGCGGATACGTCTTTTGAGACAGCTTGTTTGCGACTCCATAACGTCTCCATCTCTTCGAGCGTTTTGCCTTTCGTCTCCGGTACGAGCTTCCAGACGAACAAGGCGGACAATACGCTCATCACCCCGTAAAATCCGTATGTCATCGTACCACTAAATTCCATCATCATCGGATAGGTCGATGAAATGAAGTAGTTGGCGGTCCATTGAGCGGCGACGGCGATTGCGACCGCTTGCCCTCGAATTTTATTTGGGAAGATTTCCGAAATGAGTACCCAACAAATCGGTCCCCATGACATCATGAATGAGGCTGTGTAGATGATGATGAAGATGAGTGTACCGATTCCGATTGCATTCGTGTAGGCCATCGAAGCGACACCGAACATCCCGATTGCCATGCCGACCGAACCGATGATGAGCAGTGGTTTTCGACCGACTTTATCGACAAACAAGATGGCGACGATGGTGAAGACGACGTTGACGAGCCCCATGACGACGGTCTGCATCATGGAAGCATCTTTAGCGGCACCCATACTTTCAAAGATTCGTGGGGCATAGTACAATGCGACGTTGATGCCGACAAATTGTTGGAACACCGATAAGAGAATCCCGATGGTGATGACCAGTTTTCCGTAAGTGAACAGCTTGGCTGAAGAATGACTGACAGACGATTTGATGTCTTGCATGATCGCTTCGGCACGTTCTTTGCCATTGATTCGACTGAGGATGTGGAGAGCCTTTTCTTCCTCGCCTTGGAGCGCCAAATACCGTGGTGTTTCCGGAACAATCAATAAGAGCGAACCGAAAAGGAGGGCCGGGATGGCTTCAGAGGCAAACATATACCGCCAACCGATGTCATCGATCCAGGCGACCGTTTGCCCACTTGTGATCGACCAGTTGACGAAGTAGACGACGAGCATCCCGAGGATGATGGCAAATTGGTTTAGCGACACGAGCCGTCCTCGAATCGCAGCTGGCGCGACCTCACTGATATACATCGGCGTGATGGCCGAGGCAAGTCCGACGCCGATTCCGCCGATGATGCGATACAAGTTGAACGTAAGTAGAAGGGCAATCGTCGGTTCGCCTCTCGTAAAGAAGAGGACTTCGGGATAAGCCGATCCCAGTGCGGACAAGAAGAAAAGAGTGGCCGCGAAAATCAATGATTTTTTACGACCAAATCGGCTTGCGAATATACCGGAGATGATCCCCCCGATGATACAACCGATCAATGCCGAGGAAGTGGTCGCCCCGTGTACGAGCGAACTTAAATTCAGCCCGTCAATAAAATACTTCTCCAATGATTTCTCTGCGCCTGAGATGACAGCAGTATCATAACCGAACAACAAGCCACCTAATGTCGCGACGAGTGTGATGGTCATGAGGTATAGCGTGTTCTGATTTTGTTTCATCACGTTTTGCCCTCCTTGGAATTGGTAACGCTTACAATATCGGGTTAAAAAATAAGTTAGTTTGTTTGACGGATAAACTAACTATCCTTATCATACAAAATGAGGCTCGAATTCTCAACTATATTTTTGCAGTTTTTGTATAATGAAATTTGAGAGTAAACGGAATGGAACGAAAGTTAAACGATGGATGAGACATCACTTCGTATAAAGGGGAGACAAAGTCATTGGCAAAATTAGATGTGACCGCTGATCAACAGCTTGTAAAGAAAATGAATAAGACCGTATTGTTGAATGAAATCATTCGTAGTTACCCAATTTCACGCGCAAAACTGTCAGAAGTGACGGGGTTGAACAAATCGACGGTATCTGCGCAAATTGGCGCTCTATTGAACGAAGAACTCATCTTTGAAATCGGACAAGGCGATTCGAGCGGGGGGCGTCGCCCGGTCATGCTCGTGTTCAACCAGCAGGCAGGATTCACGATCGGAGTCGATTTAGGCGTGAAAGCGATCAATGCGGTATTGACCGATTTAAAAGGCAACGTTGTGGAGTCGTTGACGACCGAGTGGGCCGAGGCGGACCAGGAGGCAGAACCGAAAGTAAGAGCTGCCATCGATGTGTTGCTTGGTAAGATGCCGTCCTCTCCATACGGGCTCATTGGAATCGGCGTCTCGGTGCCTGGGCTCATCAATCGCGAGCAACAAGTCATTTTTGTCCCGAACCTCCGTCCTGACGTGACGAGTTTGAAGCAAGATTTAGAGAATCGTTATGATGTACCCGTCAATTTAGAGAACGAGGCCAATGCGGGGGCTTACGGAGAACGACGGTTCGGGGCCGGGAAAGACCATGAAGAGATGGTCTTCGTTAGTCTCGGGACCGGTGTCGGTACGGGCATCATCTTGCATGGGGAACTGTATCGAGGCGAGGACGGGTTCGCTGGCGAGTTCGGGCATATGTCGATTGAATACAATGGACCAAAATGTACGTGTGGCAACCGAGGGTGTTGGGAGTTGTATGCCTCGGAAAAAGTACTATGGGACAAGTATTTGCCGGGGCACACGGTCGAGACGCTCCAACGAAGTTTACAGGCCAATGAGGCATCGGTGTTGAATGAACTACAAAAATGGTGCTTTTACGTCGGGGTCGGGTTGAATACGGTACTAAACGTCTATAATCCGAAAGCGATCATCATTCAAAGTCGGGTCATCGAGTCGCATCCGATGGTCCTCAACATGATTCGCACGGCGATCTCATCGCGTGTGTATGCGCAAGCCGATCATTCGTTCGAGCTCATCCCGTCGAAATTGAGCGACCACGCTTCAGCGATTGGGATGGCCTCGCTTGCCATCGAGCAGTTTTTACAGCGTCGAATGATGCAATGACGAATAGCCCGTCACCTGGAGGTGACGGGCTATTGTTATGGGGCAAACGTCCACGTCGTCTCGGCGACGTACGTCTCGCCGGGACGTAATACACTACGAGGGTCTAGCAGGTTCGGTGCTTGTTGGGTCTCTACACAAAGGCCGGTCCGTCTCAGCCCGTTCGGAAGCATATTGCCCGAATAGAAGACGACACACGGCTCGGTCGTATGGACGGAAAGCCTGCGGCCAGAAGCATGACGAAGATTGATTTGAGGACGTTCCGTTTGGGACAGGCAAAACGGGTGGTCGAAGCCTCCGGCGAGGTCAAGTTGCGCATCTGTATCATTTAGGCCATCTTCGATTCGTTTCGCCGCTCTAAAATCGAATGCCCGGGAGGTCATGACGGACTTCACGCGGCGCGGAATAAGGGTCTCGTCTAGTTCATAGAACGAGTCGCTCATAAGCTGAAGCGTATGGTCAGAAATCGGCATGGACGTCCCTGATAAATTGAAGTATGTGTGATTCGTCATGTTCATGACGGTCGGCGCGTCGGTCTTCGCCTCATAGCGAATCGCCACGGCGTGGGGATTAATCGTGTATTCGACCGAGACGTCAATATTCCCAGGGTATCCGTGATGACCATGCGGAAACGACCGTTCAAATCGAATGGTCACGCCATCATCCGTCTGTTCGATGGATGGGGTCCAGACGACCTTATGGAAGTGATCACCGTGAAGGTGGTTGGGACCGTCGTTCAAAGGCAGGTGAACGGTCTGACCGTCGAGTGTGAACTGACCATTCTCTATCCTTCCGGCCACCCGTCCGACCACGCAACCCAGATAATAATCGTGACAGACATATTCCTCAAGCGAATCAAGCGCCAATACGACGTTCTCCATGTTCCCCAGTTGATCGGGGACGGCAATTTCCGTGATGGTACACCCATAATCGATACAAGAAAAGCTGAACGAGTCTGTCGATACGCGGTGACGCGAGACGGGGATACCGTCCACGGTCCCGTAATGGTCGGATGTATAGTTCATCGTCGTCTCACTTTCTCCGAAATGCGGACAGGCCATGAGAGAGCTGTTTTGTGGCCGGATAGACTTGTTGGTAGAGTGCGAATAAAGCGTGGTAGCGTGAGACGTTTTCTGGAATCGGTTCGTATCGCTTCGCCTCCTGAATGAACGCCTCACTGCAGGCCTCGAGACTGTCAAACCACCCACAGCCGTACGCAGCCAACATGGCGGCACCGAGCGCACAGCCTTGCTCGTTGGAAAGCTTGATGATGGTGGCGTCGAAGATGTCTGCCTGCATTTGCAGCCACGCCTCGTTTTTGGCGCCCCCTCCAATCGAAACGATCGACGTGATCACTTTCCCTTCCGCACGGAACAGCTCGAGCGACTCTTTTAGGGAGAACGTGATTCCTTCTAGCACGGCCCGTGAAAAATCGGCCAAGCGATGGGTGGAGTCCATTCCGATAAAGCTTCCTCGCACCATGGCATCCGCATAAGGGGTCCGTTCACCGACGAGATAAGGAGTGAACAACAACCCGTTCGCCCCGATCGGTACGTCTCTCACTTCGGCGAGCAACGTCTCGAATGATTGGTCCGGTGCGAACGTATCCTTGAACCACGATAAGCTATGTCCTGCTGCCAAGGTGACACCCATCGTATAATAGGCACCTGGCTTAGCATGATTGAAATAATGGACTTTCCCTTTAAAATCGAGCCGGGCGGTTGGTTCATAGGCCAAGACGACACCCGACGTGCCGATGCTGCACATCGTTTGTTGATCGTTCAAAATACCGGCCCCGATGGCACCACAGGCATTGTCCGCACCTCCGGCGAACACGCTAACGCTCGAAGAAAGGCCGGTGCGCGTCGCGTAGTAAGAGCTGAGCGTCCCAATTTGATCAGACGACTCGACGAGTGGGGGACAGAGGGATTTCGGCACACCGACCCGTTCACAGATTTCATCGCTCCATTCCTTTTTAGCGATATCGAGGAGAAGCGTTCCGGCCGCATCGGAATAATCCATGTGCAGTTGACCTGTCAACGCATAGCGGACATAGTCTTTCGGGAGCAGGAAGACGGCAGCTTGACGGAACAAGTCAGGTTCATGCCGTTTCACCCATAGTAATTTCGGGAGCGTGAAGCCCTCGAGCGCAGGGTTTTTAGTGAGGTCGAGGAGTAGCGGTCCGAGTCGATCTTTGATCTCCTCACATTCAGCCGTCGTCCGCGTATCGTTCCAAAGAATGGCATTGCGAAGCAACTGATGTTGCGCATCGAGTAAGACGAGCCCATGCATTTGTCCCGAGAAGCTGATGCCTTCGATGTCTTCAGGACGTCCTTCGAACTGTTGAACGAGCTCGGTCAAGGCGTTGACCGTCTGTTCGACCCAGGCTGACGGATCTTGTTCGCTGTAGCCTTCTCGTTCTTGGATGAGGGGGTAGGCGCGACTCGCTTCCCCGCAAAGTTGCCCGTTTTTGTCGACGAGGATGGCTTTGACCGCACTCGTCCCTAAATCGATTCCGATGACGTATTTCATTAGGTTCATCCTTTCCGGTTTGATTTAAAAGCCCAGACCCCATCATGGAGTCTGGGCTTCGCGATTAAGGGCGTTGTACATCCAACAAGTATTGGTTGAGGATGTGACGGAGCTGTTCTTGACGTCCCGATTTATTTTGGATGTCAGTAAGCGTGAACGCATGGGCCTCAAGTTTGTGGAAGTCGGTTTGACCGGAGACGATGTCTTTTCCGATTCCCTCATTGTAGCTTGCGTAGCGATCTTGGATGACGTTTTCGAACACACGGTCATCAATCAAGCGTTGAGCGACCTTCGCACCGACGGCGAAGCTGTCCATGCCTGCGATGTGGGCATAGAACAAGTCCTCAGGTTCGAATGAACCGCGGCGGACTTTCGCATCGAAGTTGAGCCCACCGCTTCCGAGCCCACCATTCAACAAGATCTCGTACATGGCGAGCGTCGTTGAATAGAGGTCGGTCGGGAATTCATCCGTATCCCAGCCGAGGAGCGGGTCACCTTGGTTCGCGTCGACGGACCCGAGCATCCCATTCACGCGGGCGACGCGGAGCTCATGTTCGAACGTGTGTCCGGCGAGCGTCGCATGGTTGGCTTCGATGTTGAATTTGAAGCGGTCCGCCAAGTCATATTTTTGCAAGAAGGCGAGACCCGTCGCCACGTCAAAGTCGTATTGGTGTTTCGTCGGCTCTTTTGGTTTCGGTTCGATCAAGAACTGGGCATCAAAGCCGATCTCTTTGGCATAGCTATCGGCCATGTGGAAGAAGCGGGCCAAGTTATCAAGCTCAAGTCCCATGTCGGTGTTGAGCAACGTTTCATACCCTTCACGACCTCCCCAGAACACATAGTTCTCGGCCCCGAGCTCTTTCCCGACCTCTAATCCTTTTTTCACTTTCGCTGCTGCGTAGGCGTACACATCTGCATTCGGTGCCGTGGCGGCTCCGTGAATCCAGCGCGGATGCGAGAACATGTTCGCTGTGTTCCAAAGTAATTTCGTCTTACTCGTTTTCATATATTCTTTCATCATCGAGACGATGACATCGATATTTCGGTTTGTCTCAGCGAGCGTGCTTCCTTCGGGGGCGATATCGAAATCATGGAAGCAGAAGTAAGGCACGTTCAACTTGTCAAAGAACTCGAACGCCGCTTCGACACGGGCTTTGGCGAGGTCCATTCCTGAAAGGCGGTCGTACGGTCGGATCATCGTGGCTTTGCCGAACGGATCGGTTCCATCGGCTGTGAACGTATGCCAATATGAGACGGCGAAACGGAGCAGCTCTTCCATCGACTTCCCACCAATTTGTTCCTCTGGGTTGTAGTGTTTGAAGGCGAATGGGTTTGTAGAAGAAGTACCTTCAAATTTGATTTGTCCGACACCTTGATAGTATTCCTTTTTCGTTTGAGTTTGTGACATGCGATTCATCCTCCTCATTTCTGTAATCGTTTTCAGGAATAGAATACATCAAACTTTTTAGTTTGTCTATCGAACAAACTAAGTTTTTTGAATTATCTTTTTGAACTTTTTCACCGTGAGTTGGCTCACAGGTTAATCGGGCGTCAACTCGGGTACAAAGACAGAGACAAGGAGGGAACAATATGGATGTGTTGACATATCGATTTGAAGATGACGGCTCGATTCCGAACAATCCGGATTTCCCGGTGTTGTTGTATCGCGGCGTGTTCGATGAGACGGACGGGATGCAGGCGACGTTCGAACATAACGGTTGGGGCAACAGTTGGGTCAACGGGGTGTTCGATTATCACCATTACCATAGCAACACGCATGAAGTGCTCGGCGTGAAGTCGGGCCGGGCGACCGTCCAACTTGGCGGTGCGACCGGGGACCTCGTCTCGCTACAAGCAGGGGACGTCTTGATTTTGCCGGCCGGGACGGGACATCGCCGTCTTGAGGCGAGTGAAGACTTCGCCATCGTCGGTGCCTATCCGGAAGGACGCGATTATGACACGTTGACAGGGAAACCGGAAGAACGGCCGGACAGTGTGCAACGGATCGAACGAGTCGACAAACCGGCGACCGATCCCGTCTTTGGGACGACCGGGCCGTTACATGAACAATGGACGAAGGAGGAGATGGCATGAACCGCATTCCACATACATTAATTTTGGCGGCATTGAAACAACACGTGGCTGAATTGCCAGACGGGCGTGAAATGAGGGCCCTCGGGCAGGGCACATGGCGCATGGGAGAAGACGAATCGAAACGGGAAGCCGAGATCGAGGCACTCCGGACGGGACTCGACTGCGGGTTGCACGTCATCGATACGGCGGAGATGTACGGGGAAGGGAAATCGGAGTCGCTCGTCGGTGAAGCGATCCAAGACCGGCGAGAAGACGTGTTCCTCGTCTCGAAAGTGTATCCGCATAACGCCGGGGGCGACAAACTCGTTCAAGCGTGTGACGCGACGCTCGAACGGCTCGGTACGGACTACCTCGACCTATATCTCCTGCATTGGCGCGGGAACGTCCCGCTCGAGGAGACGGTCGACGGGCTCGAACAGTTGAAGGCGGACGGCAAGATCCGAGCGTGGGGCGTCTCGAACTTTGATGTCGATGACATGAAAGAACTGCTCGCCTTGCCGAAGGGGAAACATTGCGCGGTCAACCAAGTGCTCTATCACCTAGGCAGCCGTGGCGTCGAATACGACTTGTTGCCATTTTTACAGGAGCAAGGAATCCCGATGATGGCTTACGCCCCGCTCGCGGAAGGCAGCGACGTGAAAGAGAAAGTCTTCAACGACGAGACGGTGAACCGGATCGCCGAAGCGTACAGTGCGACGCCGGCCCAAATCTTGCTTGCGTGGACGGTGCGGAGCGGAAACGTCATCGCCATCCCGAAAGCGGGTCAGAAAGCGCACGTCGAAGAGAACGGAGCGGCGTTGCTCCTCAACTTGACCGAGGACGACTTTAACGCGCTCGACGAGGCGTTCCCGCCACCGAGCCAAAAAGAACCATTAGATGTGATTTGAAGACACAGGTGGGCTCACGGGCTCACCTGTTGTTGCGTCTTGACCTCGGAGAAGATGAAATGTGTGACGGTCTGGGCATAAGGGATGGCCGCATCGATGAACTGCTCGGCCTCGGCGAACGTCGCGAATTGCATCTTCAGCATATAGCAGGCGCTCCCGGAGATGCGATAACAGAACGACACGTTCGACTGCTGACCCAAAAACTGAGTGAACGCCTCATAGTTCCCGTTCTTCACGGTCGCCTCGATGAGACATTGAATCGGTCGACCAAGCAATTCATGATCGATATCAATCGTGTAGCCTTTGATGACGCCAAATGACTCGAGCCGGCGGACGCGTTCGCCGACGGACGGAGCCGATAAATTGATGCGGCGCCCGAGTTCGCTCATCGAGAGGCGGCTGTCGTTTGTTAGTTCATGTAAGAGGAGACGGTCGATATCGTCGATTTTTAGCATGAAATGAATTCTCCTTTTTTTCGTATTATATGGCATGTATTGTAGCTGGATTCCGTTATGAATGAAATGGGAAACACTGTAATCACCTTCTATACTTATATACAGGAGGTGTTGAAATGAGTCGAATCCAACCAGCTGTCATCGGAAAGACGCCGTTTGAACGATTGATTGGGCATGACGAGGGCGTGATGCGACAGTGGTCCACGCTAGGAGACACGTTAACGGGCGAGGGGAGACTGTCCGCCGAGTTGAAAGAACAGGTACGACGGACGCTCGCCCAACAAAACGGCTGTGACTACTGCCAGGCGAAAGGAAAGCCTGAACCGCATATGTTCGACGAACGGACGGCACTCGCCGTTGGGTTCGCCGATGTATTTTCACAACTGAAAGGCGACATGCCGGCCTCATCAATTCGTGTGCTCCAAGACGTCTTCACTGATGCCGAGATCAGTGAACTTTGCGCTTTTATCGCCTTCATGACGGCCTCGCAATACGTCGGCGCCATGCTCGGGCTGGAACGCGAAAACCCACTCACGCTGACGTGAGTGGGTTCGTTTTAGTTCGCTAATGGGTGTTTCAATAGATAGTCTTCAATCTGTCCGACCGTCTGTTTCAACACGCCGTCCTCGAACGGCGACTTGAGACCGGCCAATTCGACGAGCTCGAGGAACGAGCGGCTGCCGCCGGCTTGGCAGAGCGTGAGGTAATCGCTCCACGCCGCCTCACGGTCCTCATGCATGCGCACCCAGAACTGGAAGGCGCACACTTGCGCGAGCGTGTAGTCGATATAGTAGAACGGGCTCTGGAAGATGTGTCCTTGTTGGTGCCACCAAGCGCCTGTCTCGAGGTAGTCGTTCGTCTCATAGTCACGGTGCGGCAAGTACACCTTCTCAAGGTCACGCCATGCCTGGCGACGCTCAGCGGCCGTCATGTCAGGGTTGCGGTAGACGACGTGCTGGAACTCGTCGACGAGGACGCCGTACGGGAGGAACGTGATGCTTCCTGCCAAGTGATTGAACTTGTATTTGTCGACTTGGTCGCCGAAGAACAGTTCCATCCATGGCCAGCAGAAGAACTCCATCGACATCGAGTGGATCTCACACGCCTCGTAAGTCGGGAACGCGTATTCCGGCGTCGTCAAATGACGGCTCTCGTACACTTGGAAGGCGTGACCGACCTCGTGCGTGAGCACGTCGATATCGCCGGCCGTCCCGTTGAAGTTCGAAAAGATGAACGGCAGACCTTCCGACGGGAGGTACGTGCAGTAACCGCCGCCGGCCTTGCCCGGTTTCGCCGTCAAGTCGAGGGCGCCGCGCTGTTGCATGAACTGGAAGAACTCGTCCGTCTCTTTTGAGAGTTCACGATACATCGTGTTCCCGCCTTCGATGATGAACGCCTCGTCGCCCTGTGGCGTCGCGTTGCCGTCTGGGAAGACGAACGACTCGTCGTAGTACGTGAGCGAATCGACGCCGATCCGTTTCGCCTGCTTCTCTTTTAACGTCGTCGCGAGCGGGACGATGACGTCGCGCACTTGTTTGCGGAAGTTGTCGACGTTCGACTCGTCATAGCCGACGCGTTGCATCCGGGCGTAACCGAGCTCGACGAACGACGGGAAGCCGAGCGCGTGCGCGATGTCGGTCCGGACGCGGACGAGTTCGCCGTAGATGCGGTCGAGTTCGTCCCCGTTGTCGGCGAGATATGTATAACGGGCCTCGGATGCCGCTTTTCGTACCGAACGGTCAGGGGACTGAAGATACGGGCCGAACTGGGACAAGTTGAGCGTCTTGCCGTCGAATTCGATTTGGGCCGCTGACATGACTTTCTGATAGGCGGTCGCCAATCGGTTCTCTTCCTGCAGTTTCGGGATGAGCGACTCCTCGAACGTTTTGAGTGCACGCTCGGCGAGTTCGAACAATTGGCTGCCCCATTCCTGTTCAAGTTGGCTGCGCAGGTCGTGCTCGGTCAAGACGCGATAATACGCTTGGACCTCTTTCTCGTAAACCGGTAACGCATCGTCAAAAAATGTCTGCTCGGCCTCGTAGAACGCATCACGCGTATCGATCGAGTGGCGGATTGCGACGAGTTGACTTTGCGTCTCGAACGCGTTCCGTTCCTGGTTGATTTGGCGAATCAATTCGTTCGCCTCTTCGAGTGTGCTCGCTTGTTGCAATTCGACTGAATAGTCCGACAATCGGCTGTTCAAAGCGTCCAAGTCGGGCCGTTCATATGACAATTTTGTGAAAGTCGTCATTGTAAGCGCCTCCATCATGTGAAATTTTTATAAAGTGTAAAAAGGGCTTGCAAAAGCGATTGCACACTCGTATTCTTACGATGTGTAAACGAATTCGCACTACCTTATTACAACTATACCGTTTATAGGGTAGGGATTGAAGAGGAAGCTTTTCGGGTATAAAAGCTAAGACTTTGATTAACAGAACATGTTGGAGGGATTAAGCTATGGGATTCTTTAAAAAACTATTTGGTGGTAAAGAAGAACAACTTAACGCGGTTTCACCGCTTACAGGGAAGGTCATTGACATCACGAACGTTCCTGACCAAGTGTTCTCGCAAAAAATGATGGGTGACGGCATCGCCGTCGAACCGACAGACGGCAAAGTCGTCTCGCCGGTCAACGGTACAATCGCGACTGTCTTCCCGACAAAACACGCAATTGGGATCAACGCTGACAACGGTGCAGAGTACTTGATTCACATCGGTCTCGACACGGTCAATCTTAAAGGTGAAGGTTTCGAAACACACGTGACAGAAGGTCAGGCCGTCAAAGCTGGCGACACGCTCGTCACGTTCGACCTCGACTTCATCAAAGCGAACGCGCCGTCGACGATCACACCGGTGATCATCACGAACCACGACAGCTTTGGCGTGAACAAACTCGTTGCTGAAGGCGACACGGTCACAGCCGGTTCTACAGAAGTCGTCGAATTGACGAAAAAATAAGTTGAACATTTTACTCGGAGGCGTATGCTTCCGAGTATTTTTTTATGGATTCGGGAACTATACTAAAAAGAGAGGGGGAGAGAGACATGGATGGAAAAAACGCACCGTACCGGGGTTATGGGGATCGGATTCGAATATTACGTGAGCGGGCCGGCATCTCGGTCGAGGCACTCGCCGACCGCATCGGCGTCGCCCCGTACTTTATTCGCCGGACCGAACTGAGTGAAGTCTACCCGACGATGCCTTACATAGAGGCGCTCGCCGAGGCGCTCAAGATCGACGCGAACTATTTGGCCCGCCATATTTGGACGGGCGAGTCGCTCAAAGTGCTCATGAAAGGGACGGTCCCAGAACTTGAACAAATGAAGCTCGCCTACGATGAGGCGATGCACGGCAAGTCGACCGAGGACATGCAGCGGCAGCTCGAGGCACGCATGCGCATCTTCGACCTCATGCATGAGGAAGAACTCCGTCGCATCTTCGCCGAAGACGAGGAACCGACGACACATCATGCGCTCGAGGCGCTCGTCGATGCTGTGCTCGACCTGGGACGCTCGCACGAACCGACGCATCGGATCGTGCCGTTCGCTCGCTATATCGAGCAGCTCGTACCGGACCAGTTCGTCGACAACTCGTTCCAATATACAGAGTTCGGGGTCGTCGATAAATCGTATAAATTGCAGTAAGGGCCGTGGGGGACCACGGTTTTTCATTATGGATGAAAGGAACAATGTGATGATTGCTGTTCAAGTACTGAAACGACGGTTGGTGAACAACCGGCTCGATGTCCAGTTAGAAGAAGGATACGTGAATCAACTGACATTCTCCTTCAACGGTCCAGCTACTGCGACGGAGTTAGAGCGGTTGCCGAAAGAAACACCGGCAGCGGTCCGTGCATGGTTAACCGAACAGAACGGTGCCAAACTGTTCGAAGACCCGGAATACGGCGGAGCAATCGAATTGTTCTCGATCGACGACATCCTTGAGCACCGACAACTTTGGGACTGTCCGGCGCGTTTTCTACCGATAGGGGCGGGGCGTGACGGAGAATGGATGGTTTGCGAATACATAAGTGAGACGGACAATCGGGTGTGGATTGGAGAATTTTTGAGTTTTGATGAAGAAGACGCTAAATTGAACCGCTTGCCGTTCAACTTTTCGCAATGGTTGGACTATGTGATTGTGGCACAAGGTGCTTCATTTTGGGATTGGTATCGAGCATAAAAAAGAACGGCCGCCCATTTGGGTGGCCGTTCTGTCGTTCAGCGCACAGAACGTGCGTCATATCTTACTTTCGGTCGTGTCCCGGCAAGTAGGAAGCCGAGCACGATGTTGAGAATCGTGAGCACCCAACCGACGTAACCGAACGTGTAGGCGAGGCTCGCGAGCATCGTCTGCCAGTCGAGTAAGGACGCGGCGTCACCTCTGATGGTGAAGCGGATCGCGGTGAATCCGATGAGCGTCGTCGTCGTGATCAAGATGCCGATCCACGCGCCGCCGAACCGCGACGTCTCTGGACGCCGGCTGACCGGATACCAAAAAGCGAGCGTCCCGAGGAACGTGCTTCCGGCGTATGCGAGCAAGATTTGCCACAGCGCATCGGCGTCCAAGAAGACGGTATAACAGATGAACGTCGTGAGCGTCGTCATGAAAGTAAAGATTAAAGCTGCGAGTAATCGTGATCGCATTGTTCGTTTCCTCCTCATTTTGCACATTCTTTAGAGTATACGAAAACGAAAATGCTGTAAACGTTATTGTCGATTCTGTAATATTTGTCGCCATTGTTTAATCGCGTTGTTGCCGTAGAATAGGACTCCGCCGCGATAAAATTTCGAGCCGACCCACAAAATCACACCGATCGTGGCAATCATGATGCCAATCGACAACGCGACTTCCCATACCGGCACATCGACGAGCATGACACGAAGGAACATGAGCATCGGCGTGAAGAACGGTACGTACGACAAAATCGTGACGATCGGTGCTTCCGGGTTGTTCAAGCCGAACATGGCGGCGAGGAACCCGGCGACAAGCAGCATGATGACCGGCATCGTCATCTGTTGCGATTCTTCGACCCGGCTGACGAGTGAGCCGAGTACGGCGAACATGGCCGCATAGAGCAAGTAGCCGAGCGTGAAGAACGTCAACAGGTAGACGACGGCCCGGACGTTGCCGGCGTTATCGATGACCGACTGGGCCATCTCGTTGCTGCGGGCGCTGAAGTACCCGAAGCCGAGGAAAATCGCGATTTGAAGCAACGCGAGCGTCCCGATGGCCGAGATTTTGGCGAGCATGTGTGTCACCGGATGCGTCGTCGAGATAATCAACTCCATGACGCGTGACGACTTCTCGGTCGTGACCTCGGTCGAAATCATTGAGCCGTACGTGATGATTGAGACGTAGAGCAACATGAGCATGACGTAGACGAACGCGAATGACGAGAACAGTTCGTCCGAGTTCTCTCCGCCGCGGCCGAGATACGACTCTTCGACCGTGACAGGTTCATTCAACGCCGCGAGGACGGTCGGATCGATGTTCGACGTCTCGATCAGTTCGGCGTTCCGGATTTCGCGGAGTGCCGTCTGGAGGACCGTCGTGAAGTCCGGTTCTGGCCGTTCCGATAGAACGCGGGCCGAATCGCCCTCGATGAAGGCGACAATCTCATAATCCCCGTTGTCGAGACCAGCACGCGCCTCGGACTCGGAGATCGCGGCCGATTCGATGTCTTCATAACCGAGCGACTGCATGAGCGTCGTCAGTTCGCTGTTTTCAGTGACGAGGATGGCTTGGGCCTGGTCGGTATCCTCGAAGTTCGCGAGCAGACGGTCGATGTTCGTGAAGCCGAGGATGAACAAGATCGTTAAAATCGTCGAGATGAGGAACGCCTTTGAGCGCAGCTTCGAGCGTAACGTGAACGAGTAAAGTGGTCCGAAGTTATGAAACATGTTGACCGACCTCCTTGATGAAGATGTCATTTAATGAGACGGGTTGGCGCATGAACGTCTTGACGGCGGCACCGTTCGAGACGAGGGCGCCGAGCACCGCATCACTGTCTTCAAATGAGTCGAGTCGGACGAAATGGCCGTCTTTATGCGGCTCGATCGCCCGGACGACCGGGAGGGCTTGGAGCACGTCAGGTCGGTCCGTCTCGATAAAGAGCACCGGTTCAGCGTAACGTTCCTTGATCGTCGGAACGTCGCCGCTGACGACCGCGCGGCCGCCTTTCAAGATGCCGATGTGTTGGCATAGCTCCTCGACGTGCTCCATCCGGTGGCTCGAGAAGACGATTGTCGTCCCGGCGTCGCGGAGGGCGAGCACTTCACGTTTCAAGATCTCGACGTTGACCGGGTCGAGCCCGCTGAACGGTTCATCGAGGATGAGCAGCTCCGGGTTGTGGAGCAGGGCGGCCACGAGTTGAATCTTCTGCTGGTTCCCTTTGGACAGTTGTTCGACGCGCATCGTCTCATACTGCGGGATTTCGAGTCGTTCGAGCCATGACTTGACCGCCCGTTTCGCCTCGGCTTGGCGCATTCCTTTCAAGCTTGCTAGAAAGACGAGCTGGTCCCGGACGGGTGACTTCGGATAAAGGCCCCGTTCTTCCGGCAGATAGCCGACGATGCGGTGGTCGACTTTTCGGCCGTCCCAGAGGATCGTCCCGTCACTCGGTTTTAGAATGTCGAGAATCATGCGGAACGTCGTCGTCTTCCCAGCCCCGTTCGCCCCGAGCAGGCCAAACATCTCGCCTTTCGGGACGTGGAAGCTCAAGTCGTCGACAGCGGTGAAGTCACCGAACTGTTTTGACACACGATCGATTTGTAACGTCATATATGTACCTCCTTATAGGTGTCTACTATTAGCGTACGCCATATTGAGCAAAAAGTTTCACATTTCTTCGAAAATGATTTATCTTGAAATCAAGATAATAAAAAGGAGGACATGAGATGACGAAGCAATCAGCGGGTATCCATCACATCTCGGCGATGGTGAAAGACCCACAACGCACATTAGACTTTTACGGGAATGTCCTCGGACTCCGGTTCGTCAAACAGACGGTCAACTTCGATGACCCGGGCACGTACCATTTCTACTTTGGGGACGAGCAAGGGTCACCGGGGACGGTCATCACGTTCTTCCCGATTCCAGGGGTCGGCAAAGGCAGCGTCGGCAGCGGACAAGTCGGGGTCACGGCTTACCTCGTCCCAGAAGGCAGTCTCTTGTTTTGGGAGAAACGATTGAACGACCATGGCGTCGGCACGGTCGCGACCGAACGGTTCGGCGAGCCGTCGCTCTTGTTTGAAGACCCGGACGGACTCGTCGTCGAGCTCGTCGCCCGGGCGAGTTCGAAACAGACGAGTTGGGTCGTGCCGGGCGTGACATCAGCTGAAGCAATCACCGGCTTTGCTGGAGCGACGCTGTTGTCGAAAGACCCTGAGGCGACGGTCCGCTTGTTGACGGGACTGTTTGGCTTTGAGACGGTAGGGGAAGATTCAGAATGGATTCGCCTACAAGCCTCTGCCGACTACGGCAACGTCATCGACGTGAAAAAGACCATCCTGCCGAACGGGGTGCCCGGTTCGGGGACGGTCCATCATATCGCGTGGCGCGTCAATGAAGGGGAGGACTACACGACGTGGCAAGACGCCATCTTCGAGCTCGGGCTCCGTCCGACCGAAGTGAAGGAACGCCACTACTTCCGCTCGGTCTACTTCCATGACGCCGGCCGAATTCTTCATGAACTGGCGACCGATGCGCCCGGCTTTTTGATCGATGAGAGTTTGGAGGGCCTCGGCTCGACGCTCCAGCTCCCGGCCTGGTTCGAACAAGACCGTGACGCGATCACCCGTACGTTACCGACGATTACAATCCCGAGAGGAGACATGACATGATACATCAATTCATTCAAGGCACGACCGAGACGACACTCGTTTTATTGCACGGCACAGGAGGGACGGAGCAGGACTTGATTCCGCTCGCACGAAGACTCGCTCCCGAGGCGAACATTTTGACGCTCCGGGGGGACGTGCTCGAGAACGGCATGTCCCGCTTCTTCCGCCGTCACGCGGAAGGCGTCCTCGACCTAGAGGACTTGAAGAAACAGACGGAACGGTTCTTGACGTTCTTGGATGATGCGGCGGCGGAATATGGCATCGACCGCGACAAGATGATCCCGCTCGGCTATTCGAACGGGGCCAACTTGATCGGATCGGCGCTTTACCGGAATGATGCGTTCCACGCATCCCTTTTGTTCCACCCGATGGTGCCCGACCGCTCGCTCACGTTGCCAGACCTTACGGGGGCGAACGTGTTCATCTCGGCGGGAGAACGTGACCCGATTTGTCCGAAAACAGAAACAGAAGAGCTCACATCGACGCTCCGAAGTGCCGGAGCGGACGTTGAACTCTTCTATCACGAAGGCGGGCACGAGCTGCGCATGGAAGAAGTCGAGGCAGCGCAGACCTGGCTGACACCGTATCTCGGTTAAGCCATCTTCTTCGGTTTCGATGGTCTCGAGTAGACGACGAGCACACCACGATCAATCAAATAGGCGGCAAACAGACGTTTCGCCTCTTCAGAACGGACAGTTCGGTCGATTTGGATATACAATCGGCCGAGCTTTTTTTGTGACGTGCGGGTCAATAACCAGATGGAGTCGAGCGTGTACTGCCAGCTGCGGAGCGTGTCGGCCCCGATGTACATGTATCGGTTCGATGTGCGTTCGAGCAGGTAGTTGAGCCACCAGACGTCACGCGCGAGTTTCATGGCGACGCCGATGAAGAACGAAAGGAACACAAAGGACAGCACGGACAGAATCGGATGGATGGCGGTAAATCGTTCCCGGATTGGTTCGAAGGCGACGATGAGCAGTCCGACGGAAAAGGCGCCGGTGAACCACCAAAATCCGAAGTTAGAGAATGAACGTTTCGGGTCATGTACCATGTGGTGACGGTTACGAATGACGGAAGCCATTCTCCACACCTCCTTTTATTAGAATATTCTGATTATTTGGTAAGACTACTATACTATACTGTACCCACTCTCGTCTATTTGAATACGCTTGAAACATGCTGTCGGATGAAGATTTCTTGACGTTTCGGCTTGCGAAGGGCAAATCCGGGGAATGATGACAGTGACGTCATCATTTTTTTGTGGAAACGTAATTTCACCAGTTCAAAAAATCGGCTATGATGAATGAGGCAAAAAATGAAGCGAGGGAATTGGATGAAGAAGATGAAGGTGGGCGAGTTGCGGGCCGAGCTCAAGCAATTCGACCAAAACGAGTTGATTGAGCTCATCGTCGGTCTGTATAAACAGCACGCAGACGTGAAGACGACGTTGAACCGTTATTTCAGCGAAGGCTTCGAAGCTGAAGAGATGCTTCGGCTCATCAAAGAGATTGTCCGACTAGGGGACAAGGGAACGAATCGTTTTTTGATGAACTTTAACATGTTGCGTGAAGGGGCGGCCATCGTCAAAGAAGCAGAACGTTTCACGGATCCGGTGCTCACGGAACGGGTGCGCATCTTCTATCTCACTTATTTTGGCGGATATGTCGCGGAAGCTGGACAGCTGCTCGAAACGCAGGCTCCTCGCGAACTCGAGGTGTTCTTTACGCAGTTTGAAAAGATTATGCGGTGCGCTCAGGAAAACCCCGGATTGCTGTTGCCACTCGAAGACGAAGTGGGGGAGATGCTCGAGGAGTTTCCAATTGAACGGAAGAAAGAAACGATTGCTTTTTGGAATCGTCAAAAAGAATTGGCTAAACAACAATATTGATTTATAGAACTTGAGGGAATATCATGCGAAATCATTGGTACGATAATATTAAAGGCGTGCTCGTCTTACTCGTCGTGTTCGGTCACTTGTTGACCGATGTGCGCGGTGCTTATGACGACATCTTGCCGAAATGGGTCTATTTATTCTTATACACGTTCCACATGCCGTTATTCATTATGCTGAGCGGTTACTTCTTCCGGGAGAACCGCTATTTGCGCGTCATCCAGCTGTTCGTCGTCTACGTCATCTGGCAAGTGATCCTCGGCTCATGGTTTGCCTTCACCGAGGGCATCCCGCTCTTGTCGCTCGAGAACCCGGGATTGATTCTATTGAAGCCGTATTGGGCGCTCTGGTACTTGATGGCGATCATCATCTGGTACGTCATCACCCCGTATGTGACCCAGTTGAAAGGATACGTGCTGTACGCGCTCCTATTCGCGCTCTTGTTCGGCTTCCAAGCTGAATCGACCGGGTTCTTCGCCCTGCGGAAAGTCATCATGTTCTATCCGTTCTTCTTGATCGGGAACTGGATGAGCGCGCGGAACACGATGAACTTCTTCGAACTGCCGAAGCGGGCCGAGCAACGGAACCGGTATCGGATCGGCGGGTTTGCCGTCTTCACGACGCTCACGCTCGGGCTGCTCGCCTCGATGAGTCTTCAGAACGAGAGCGCGTTCTATCATATCGGCAACTTGTTCAAGTTCCGGTTCGCCTATGAGACGGCGGTGCCGGAGGCAATCTGGAGCGGGCCGTTCGCCTTCTTGATCGTCTATACGGTATCGATCCTCATGGCGATCAGTTTCGCACTCATCATCCCGGGGCGCGAGCTACCGGTCATCACTCGGGCCGGAAAGTACAGTCTCTACATTTATTTGGTGCACGTCTTCCTCGTCGTCGCCTGGAAGGCGTTCGTGCCGGCCGGGTTCATGCCGACGTCGTGGCTCCAATTGCTCGTCTTGTTCGGCGTCGCCTTCTTGATCGTCCTATTGATCATCAGCCCGCCGGTCGTCAAGCTATTGAAGCCGCTCGTCGAAATCGACGTCCGCCGTGCCCAAGATGTGAAAGATGCAAAACCGTAAACCCTTTTCTAAACGGACGTTTTCCGCTACACTTTATAAAGGGAAGCGAAACTAGAGTTAAGGAAGTGACACCATGCCATACGAAAATGGAATGCATAGCACAGAAGGAGACGTCAACGTCTCACGTCACGTCGTCGAAATGATCGCCGCAGTCGCGGTCAAAGAGACGAAACACGTGTCGTTCACGCAAGAAGATACGAAACTGTCGGAGCGTGCGCTCATGAAGCACGTCAAAGTCGACGAATCGTCAGAAGGCGTCACGATCAACTTGTCGCTCTACATCGCTTACGGTCAATCGATCGTCAAGACGGTGACAGCCGTACAAGAACGCATCACGCAAGACATGGATACGATGCTCGCGATGACACCGCTATCGGTCAACGTGAAAGTCGTCGGCATCCAGTTGTAAGCAGTGGGAGAGGCGAATGCTTCTCCTGCTTTTTTATTTTTTTGCGAAAGCGGTTGCATGATGATGGCTTTTTCATTTATAATAGAAATCGAACAAGTGCAACCGTTTGCATCAATGACCAATCGTGCAACGGGTACTTGTCAAGTTCCCTTAATGTAGTCTGACGACAGAAACATTAGAAGGAAAGGCGGAAAGCATGTATGTCGACGATTGAAGCAGTCATTTTTGATTTGGACGGTGTCATCACTGACACCGCGGAGTACCATTACCTCGCTTGGAAACAACTCGGAGAAGAGCTCGATATTCCGTTTGACCGCGAGTTCAATGAGACGCTAAAAGGCGTGAGTCGGACGGACTCGCTCGAGCGCATCCTCGCGCTCGGTGGAAGACAGGACGATTTCACACCGGATGAAAAAGCGGAACTCGCACAGAAGAAGAACGAGCATTACGTTGAACTCATTCGACATATCTCTTCAGACGATTTGTTGCCGGGCATCATTTCATTCCTCGATGAAATCAAAGAGGCTGGTCTCAAAATCGGAATGGCCTCGGCTTCTAAAAACGCATTTGCGGTCGTTGACGCACTTGGTGTCCGTCATTACTTCGATCACATTGTCGATGCAGCAACTGTCGCCGAATCGAAACCACATCCCGAAGTGTTTTTGAAGGCTGCCTCTGCCCTTGGCGTGAAACCCGAACATGCCATCGGTGTTGAAGACGCAGCCGCAGGCGTGACTGCAATCAAAGCGGCAAACATGTTTGCTGTCGCCGTCGGGGAAGAATCGATGCTTGGTCATGCAGACCTCATCGTCGCTTCGACCGACGAACTCTCGCTCGCACGCATCCTCGAACGCGTCGGCGTGTAAAGACTACGATCATCTTCCGTGAGATGACGACTGCCCCGAACAGTCGTCATCTTTTTTGTGTTGGGTCAAAAGGCCTAAATAGATAAAAGTGCCTAAAAACAGATGACAAGCACATTACAAAACCGTTACACTTTTAATTGGGAATAAGTAATAACTGGCAATAATTGATGAAATTGGGTAATGGGGAACATCAATTAAGTGTAGAGGAGGACTTGTGCATGGAATCTACGGACGTCAATGAGAATATCTATCGGGAACTGATGGAGATCGAAGAGTCATATCGTCAGTTGCAACGCCGGGCGGAATACTTGATTTCAGAGTTGAACCGAAACAAGCGCGAAGAGGAATCACTCCTCGATCCGGCGAAACGACTGCGCCCGCGTCGCGTCAATCAACGTTATCCGCTCGAGGTCTACGTCCATCAGGTAACAGACCTGTTGAAAGAACGGAAGACGATGAGCGTGCGGGACATCCAAATGGAGCTCGAATTGCGCTATCGGCATCACATTAGCAATATTTACCAATTGATGGTGAAAATCGAATCGGTCAATCCTGACATCAAAAAGATTGGCCGCGGCTTGTATACATACGAGGCCACGGATGAAGTGACGACGCATCCGGCCCACGCCTGAACGTGACCCGACGAGACGACCTCGTCGGGATTTTTTCGTTGTAACATTTCTGATACGTCTCGCCTCAAGGGAAATATGCTATAATTCGCCAGAGTCTATTTTTTTATGAGAGAGGAACGTTGGCCCATGCTATGGATTGCCATGTTGGTCAGTTTTGTGATGGCCATCTTGATCACGCCGCTCGTTCGCCGGTTTGCTTTTCTGATCGGAGCGGTCGATCACCCGAACGCCCGAAAAGTACATTTACGGACGATGCCACGGATCGGCGGCCTCGCCATCTTCATCGCTTTTTTCATCGGCTACGCCTTGTTGCTGCCGACGAGTCGATATAACGATGCCATCTTGATCGGGGCGGTCGTCATCATCTTGACCGGCTTCATCGACGACCGGTTCCAGTTGACGGCCCGCGTCAAGCTGATGGGGCAGATGATCGCGACGGTCATCGTCTTGAACGCCGGTATGCGCATCGAATTGATTAACCTCCCGTTCGACCAGCAGCTCTATCTCGGTTCATGGAGCATCCCGGTGACGGTGCTCTGGCTGATCGGGATCACGAACGCGATCAACTTGATCGATGGGCTCGACGGGCTCGCCGCGGGCGTGTCAAGCATCGCCCTCGGGACGATTTCCCTGCTCGCCATCATCCAAGGCAACGTCTATTTGACGATGATGGCCTTGTTGCTCCTGGCGAGCACGCTCGGCTTTCTCGTCCATAACTTCTATCCGGCGAAGATTTTCATGGGAGACACCGGGGCGCTCTTCCTCGGTTATATGCTCGCCGTGTTCTCGCTCATTGGGTTCAAGAACGTGACGTTGTTCTCGCTCGTCGTGCCGGTGCTCTTGCTCGGTCTGCCAATCTCGGACACGATCTTTGCGATCGTCCGCCGGCTCGTGCAAGGCCGTCCGCCGATGTCGCCCGATAAGTCGCACATGCATCACCAGTTGATCGACATGGGCTTCACGACACGGCAGGCCGTTCTGCTCATGTACGGGATGACGTTCTTTTTCGGCATCGCCTCGATTCTGTTCGCCAAGACGACGATGCTCGGGGCGGTCATCACGTTCGTCATCGTGCTCATCGTCATCGAGCTGATCGTCGAATCGACCGAGTTGATCCATCCGAACTATAAGCCGATCATCCAGACGTCACGACGCCTGCTCGGCCGGCCGAAGGCCTGATGTGACCATATGAAAACGACCGGGGACACGCGTCCCCGGTCGTTTTTTGGTATCAGTACGTCGTCGTCTCGCTGAAACCGTCTTCCGTTTCATTCAAGCCGTCGCCGGTTCCGTTGTCACTGTCTTCCGCCGTCACCGGCAGGCCGAGCTCGCTCTTCAAGAGTGTGCGTTTCTCGCTCAAGTCGGCCGGGTCGAGTTCGTAGTAATACACACCGCCGAGCGTCAAGTCACCGCCTGCGAGCGTCTCTTGGTTGAACGACCGGAGCGACTTCGTGTACGGCTGGAGCTGTGACGCCTCGGACAAGGACATATTCGTTCGGATGTTATCGCCGACCGCATTCATGATCCGGTTGAGCTTCGTGAACGAATTGATCGTCGTCGCCTCGTTGATGATGGCCTCGAGCACCTGCTGTTGACGTTTCGCCCGTCCGACGTCACCCTCGGGGTCGTCTTTGCGCATGCGCGCGTAGGCGAGTGCTTCTTTTCCATCTAACATTTGGACGCCGGGTTCGAGCTCGACGTTACCGGTCGCCCGGCCCGAGATTGGGACGAGCACATCGACCTCGACGCCGCCGACCGCATCGACGAGATCCTCGATGCCGTCAAAGTTGATCGTCGCGTAGTAGTCAATCGGAATGTCGAACAGCCTCTCGACCGTCGCGATCGTCGTGTCGATGCCGCCGTAGGCGTAGGCGTGGTTGATCTTGTCTTTGAACTCGCCGTCCGTCGTCACGATGTCGACGTATGAGTCGCGCGGGATGCTGACGAGCGTCACTTGGCGCGATTCCTTGTTGAACGTCGCCACCATGAGCGAGTCGGTCCGTCCTTCCTCGAGCGAGGCACCGCCATCGACGCCGGCGAGTAGGACGGAGAAGTGATCTTTCGTCAGGTCGACCGTCTCTTCCCGACGGTCCGACTTGTCACCTCGTGTCAGCTCGCTGTTCGTGTTCTCCGCCGTCTCGTTCGCCTTAAAGACGAAGTAGCCGAAGGCCGACCCGCCAATCAACAGGACGAGGCCGAGCACGAGCAGGACGATCTTCCACACGGGGCGTTTCTTGCGGGAGTCTTGTTCCATGTCGTCTCCTCATTTCATTCGTTTCCTTTAGTATACGTGACCTACCGCACAAAATCACGTTCGATGATGCGCTGGTCCTGGGTCTCGAGTCCCCCTTGTCCGTTCGTCAAATCGACGAGCCATGCCATCGCGGCCTCGGTCTCTTCGACCGGCACCGAGATGTGGAACGTGACGGTGTCCGCGTAGACGATGTCGTCGAGGAGGTACGACGATTGCCGCAGTTCGTTCTCGACCTTGCCGATCCAACCGTAATCGACCGTGAGCGTCAAGCGTTGCATCGGGATGCGCTCGACGATGCCGACCGCGTCGAGACCTTCGCTCACCGTGCCGCCGTATGCGCGAATCAGTCCGCCACCGCCGAGCTTGATGCCGCCGAAGTAGCGGGTGACGACGACGACCGTGTCTTTCAACTCGCGTTTTCGGAGCACCTCGAGCATCGGCAGCCCGGCCGTCCCGCTCGGCTCGCCGTCATCGTTCGCTTTTTGGAACTCGTTCCGCTCGCCGATGATGTAGGCCGAGCAGTTATGGTTGGCGCTCCAATGGGCCTTTTTGATGGCTTGGATGAACGCCTGCGCCTCTGCTTCAGAGGTGACCCGTTTGAAGTGGGCGATAAATTTTGATTTTTGAATGACGACCTCGTATTCTCCGTCTTGTTTTATAGTATAATTTTGTTCAGCAGACATTTCTGAAAATTCTCCTTTCTATTTTTGAATATTTTTTTTAGAATTCAAGTAGGCGTCAACGCCTGATGCGGCGAATGGGAAGGAGAGCCTCCATTTTTTACTGTAAACGAACGTTCCGCAGTCGATAATAGGAATAGATGAAGACTTACTACCGAATTATTAGGGGATGGCATCGTGAATCATATTACCGATCGTACAGCTTTAGAACATATCATAACAAATATGATTGATACGGTGACGGAAAGTAAAGAGGAGATCGTCCGGATTACCGAGAGTTCGGCCAACGAGTATTCGTTGATTCAAAACGAACTGAAAGAGTTGACGCAAAAGATCGAGTTTTATATCGAGGAGTCGGAACGGCTCGACCTGCTCGTGAAAGCGGCGAAGAACAAACTCGTCCAAGTGAGCAAGAAGTTTCATATACATAGCGAGCAAGAGATTCGAGAGGCGTATGAACGCGCCAATCAAATGCAGCTCGAACGCTTTCTCATCCAAAAAGAAGAGATGGCCGGCCAGCAGCGTCGCAACGACCTCGAACGCCGCCTACTCGTCCTCGAGGACACGATCGAACGGGCCGACAAACTCGTCAGCCGCGTCTCCGTCGTGCTGAACTTCCTTCGGGACGACCTGCAGCAAGAGTATTCGGACATGATGAAGAAGCAAGAGATGGCGATCAGCGTCTTCGAGGCGGCCGAACGTGAACGGCGTCACCTCGCCCGTGAGATGCACGACGGACCGGCGCAATCGCTTGCTCACATCTTGATTCGAGCCGATTTGATCGAGAAGACGTTCGACAAGCGCGGGAAAGACGAGGCGTTCGCCGAACTGCACGAGCTGAAACGCCTCATCCGCGGCGCGCTCGTCGACGTCCGGCGGCTCATCTATGACCTTCGTCCGATGTCACTTGACGACCTCGGCTTCTTGCCGACGCTCGAACGATACCTCCACCAGACCGAGGAATATACGACCATCAAGACGCGCCTCAACTACCGGGGGTCTCGGGCCCGATTGCCTGAGAAACTGGAGATCAACGTGTTCCGGCTCGTCCAAGAGGCCGTCCAAAACGCGATCAAACACTCGAAGACGGCGGAGATCATCGTCAACGTCGAGCAAGCGCACGACGCGATACATATTCATGTACGGGACCATGGGGTCGGATTCGTGCCGAGCACGATTGGCGAAGAGTCGTTCGGGATCGTTGGGATGCGGGAACGGATCGAGCTTGTGAACGGAAGCATGACCATTGATTCGGAAGTCGGCAAAGGGACGGTCGTCCGCATGTCGATTCCAATCACGTAAGACAAGAACAAGGGGGAGTATCCAGATGGAACAATTACAAACACGCATCGCGATCGTGGATGACCATGAGCTGTTTCGAGAAGGCTTGAAACGGATCTTTGATTTAGAGGATGAATTCACGGTCGTCGCCGAAGGGCGGACCGGCACCGAGGCGATTCGCATCGCCGCCGACCACAAACCAGAGATCTTGATTCTCGATATCAACATGCCTGAACTGAACGGGATCGAGGCGACGAAACAGTTGTCGGTGCTGTCACCGGAGACGCGTGTCCTCATCCTGTCGATCCACGACGACGAGTCGTACATCACGCACGCGCTCGAAGCGGGCGCATCGGGCTTCCTGCTCAAAGAAGTGGCTTCGACCGAGCTCATCTCGGCCGTCCGTTCGGTCGCGAAAGACGGGGCGTACCTGCACCCGAAAGTGACGACGAACGTCTTGAAGGAATACCGTCGCTTGCTCCAATTCAAAGGGGAGCAGGCCGGCCGTAACGTCGAGAACCGCACGGACGATCCGGTCTACCAATTGTTGTCGCGCCGTGAAGTCGAAGTGTTGCACTTGCTCGCCGAGGGCCGCTCGAACCGCGACATCAGCGACATGTTGTTCATCAGCGAGAAGACGGTCAAGAACCACGTCTCGTCGGTGCTTCGCAAGATGGAAGTGAACGACCGGACGCAAGCCGTCGTCGATGCCATCCGCCGCGGATGGGTTGAGATTTGACCTCTACCGATGCAATACATCGTTTTTATGCTACAATATGGAATGGAATCCACATTCAATTGGAAAACGAAACGATGTAAAGTGAGGATATAGCATGGGAAACATAGCCATTTTGACCGACAGTACTGCCTATTTGCCGGCCGAATTTTGTGAGCGGCACGACATCCACGTCGCCCCGCTCAGCGTGATCTTTGACGGGGAGTCATTCCGCGAAGCCGTCGACATCACGACCGAGGCGTTTTATGACCGGATCGAGGCAGGGAACTTGCCGACGACTTCCCAACCGAGCATCGGGGAAACAATCGAATTGATTGAACGTTTGCCGGACGAGGTGACGGATGTGATCGCGATCACCCTCTCGAGCGGAATCAGCGGCACGTACCAGTCGATGATTGCCTTGAACGGTATGGTCGACGTCAACGTCCACGCGTTCGATTCGGAGATCTCATGTATGCCTCAAGCGTTCCTCGTCGAAGAAGCGATCCATCTGCGCGACGCAGGCGCGTCGGCACAGGAGATCATGGCTCACCTTGAAAAGATGCGCGAATTGATTCGTGCGTACTTTGTCGTCGATGACCTCGACCACCTCCAACGAGGCGGACGACTCAGCGCGGCACAGGCGCTCGTCGGATCGTTCCTTCAAATCAAGCCGGTGTTGCATTTCCAAGACCGGTTGATCGTCCCGTTCGAAAAGATTCGGACGTACAAGAAGGCGGTCCGCCGCATCGAAGAGATGATGGAACAATCGATCGAGGGCGACGGTGCAGGCTACTGTATCGGCATCATCCACGCCAATTGCCCGGACCGTCAGGCCGAGGAGATCGCATCGATGAAACAGAAGTTTCCACAGGCCCATGTCACGGGCGGTCATTTCGGACCGGTCATCGGGACACACCTTGGACCTGGTGCGATCGGCATCACGTGGTATCGCCGCGAGTGGTAAACAAAAGACGGCCATCCGGTCGTCTTTTTCGATAGAGAGGAGTGAGCCTGTGGCCAAATATCGTCAAATCTATGAGCGCCTCGCCGAGCGGATGAAGACCGGGGAATATGCGGCGGAGTCGAAGCTGCCATCCGAGACCGAGCTCATGCATGAGTATGAGGCGAGCCGAGGCACGGTCCGGAAAGCGCTCGACTTGCTCCAAGAGCACGGGTACGTCCGGAAGCATCATGGGAAAGGCGTCTTCGTGCTCCGGCGCGACCAAATCGAGTTCCAATTCAACGGCATCGTCAGCTTCTCGGAAGTGTACGCTTCCTTGCTCGGCCGCTCGATCCAGACGTCGGTCGCCTCGTTCGAGGACATCGAGGCGCCGACTTGGCTCGCCGACCGGATGAACCTGGAGCCGGGGACGCGGATGTACCGGATCGAACGGGTCCGGAACTTCGACGGGGAGGACGTCATCCTAGACGTGAACTATTTCGTCAAAGACCTCGTTCCGGGACTGACGGAAGAGATCGCCGCCCGCTCGATCTATGAGTACGTCGAGCATGAGCTCGGGCTCCAGATCAGTTACGCCAAGCGGAAGATCGCGGCCGAGGATGTGACCGAGCTCGACCGGATGCGGCTCGACCTCCACGATTACGAGTACGTCATCGTCATCACGAACGACACGTTCCTCTATGAGGGCAGACAGTTCGAGTATACCGAGTCCCGCCACCGGCTCGACAAGTTTCAGTTCAGTGACGTGGCGCGCCGCTAGTGCCCCTTCTTTCGAAGGGGTCTTTTTTTTCGTTTTGAATCGAGGGGAGAGGGAACAAAAATAGTGAACGCCTGTCACGAATTTGTCACGCATAACTTATATAGATAAGTTGTTGACAGAACTCGTCTATATAAGTTAAACTTTGTTTGTACTCATAAGTAACCGTTTTCAACAAACGCTTTCAAACAAAGGAGGCCAACAAATATGAAGGCAGATTATCGTCAAATCGCCGCGGATATCCTTGAAGCCATCGGGGGCAAGGATAACGTCGACAAAGCGGCACACTGTGTCACGCGGCTCCGTCTTTCGTTGAAAGACCAGTCGCTCGTCAATGAAGCAAAAGTGAAAGAAGCTGATCTCGTCAAAGGGGCATTCGAAAACTCGGGTGTCTATCAAGTCGTCATCGGGGCCGGTGACGTCGAACGCGTCTACGCCGAATTCATCAAACTCGCCGGGCTCGAAGCGGCGACGGTCGCCGAGGTCAAATCGGCCGGCGGCAAGAAGATGAACCCGCTCCAAAAACTCGTCAAAGTGTTCTCGGACGTGTTCATGCCGATCATCCCGGCCATCATCGTCGCCGGTCTATTGATGGGGATCAACAACTTGCTCGCGTCGGAAGGGCTGTTCGTCGATGATGCGACGCTGATCGAGGCGTACCCGAACCTGCAAGGACTCTGGGACCTCATCAACATGATGGCGAACACGGCGTTCGTCTTCCTCCCGGCGCTCGTCGGTTGGTCGGCGACGAAACGGTTCGGCGGCAGCGAAGTGCTCGGGATTGTCATGGGTCTCTTGCTCGTCCACCCGGACCTCTTGAACGCCTGGGGTTATGGGCAGGCGGCGCTTGAAGGCGACGTCCCGACGTTCAACATTCTCGGCTTGTTCGAAATCGAGAAAGTCGGCTATCAAGGTCAGATCCTTCCGATTTTGGCCGCGGCCTTCATCTTGAGCCATATTGAGATGTTTTTGAAAAAACACGTCCCGAACGCGATTCAATTGCTCGTCGTACCGATCACGACCATCGTCGTCACCGGTTTCCTCGCGCTCGCGATCGTCGGACCGGTCACACGTGGAATCGGGAACGTCATCGCGACGAGCCTCGTCAACGTGTTCGAAGTCGTACCGGTCGTCGGTGCGCTCTTGTTTGGATTGTTCTACGCACCGCTCGTCGTCACGGGGATGCACCACTTGTTCATCGCGATCGACCTTCAGCTCATCGCGGAAACGGGCGGTACGTTCATCTGGCCGATGCTCGCCTTGTCGAACATCGCCCAAGGCTCGGCTGCACTTGCCATGTTCTTCGTCTATAAGCACAACGCGAAACAAAAGAGTATGGCGTCGACATCAGCCATCTCGGCTTACTTCGGGATCACCGAGCCGGCCATGTTCGGGGTGAACTTGCCGAACAAGTTCCCGTTCTACTCGGCAATGATCGGGTCGGCGATTGCCGCCGTCTTCATCACCTTGAACGATGTTCAAGCGATTGGGATCGGGGTCGGGGGTCTACCTGGCTTCCTCTCCATCTTCACTGATAAGATCTTGCTCTTCATCGTCGGGATGATTATCGCGATCGTCGTGCCGTTCGCGCTCACATTCGTCTTGTCGAAGCGCTATATGAAGAAAGGTGAAATCGAAGAAAATAAAGTAGCATAAGAAGATGACTGACAAGGGGAGGGACGGAGGTTCTTCCCCTTTTCCTGTACAAATGAAAACTCTTACAAAAGGAGACTACACCTATGACACCATCAAACTGGCGCAAATCTGTCGTCTATCAAATCTACCCGAAAAGCTTCTATAGCCCGGAAGGCAATGCCACCGGCTCCATCAAAGGCGTGACGGCCAAGCTCGACTATTTGGCCGAGCTCGGCATCGAATATATCTGGATGACACCGGTATACAAGTCACCACAAAACGACAACGGCTATGACGTCAGCGACTATTACGCGATCGACCCCTCGTACGGGACGATGGATGACCTCGATGAGCTCGTCCGTGAGGCCGAGGCGCGCGGTATCGGGCTCATGATGGACATCGTCGTCAACCACTCGTCGACCGAGCATGAGTGGTTCCAGAAGTCGCTCGCCGGCGACGAGCGCTACCGCGACTATTACATCTGGCGCGACGAGCCGACGAACTGGGAGTCGAAGTTCGGCGGCAACGCCTGGAAGTATGATGAGAAGAGCGGCCAATATTATCTCCACTTGTTCGACGTGACCCAGGCCGACCTCAACTGGGAGAACGAGCAGATGCGCGAGGACGTCTATGAAATGATGCGCTTTTGGCGTGACAAAGGCATCAAAGGGTTCCGCCTCGACGTCATCAACTTGATCTCGAAGCAGCAGGACTTCCCGGAAGACGACTCGGACGGCCGCAAGTTCTATACGGACGGGCCGCGCATCCATGAATATTTGAAAGAGATGAACCGCGAGGTGTTCGACGGGCATGACGTCATCACGGTCGGCGAGATGTCATCGACGACGCTCGACCACTGCGTCCGCTACTCGAGCCCGGACGAGCGCGAGCTCAGCATGACGTTCAGCTTCCATCACTTGAAAGTCGACTATCCGAACGGCGAAAAGTTCGTCGCCGCCCCGTTCGACTTCATCCAACTGAAAGACATCATGTCGACGTGGCAGGAAGGGATGCACGGCAAGGGCTGGAACGCCATCTTCTGGTGCAACCATGACCAGCCGCGCGTCGTCAGCCGGTTCGGCAACGACACCGACCATCGCGTCGAGAGCGCGAAGATGCTCGCGACCGTGCTCCATGGCCTCCAAGGGACACCGTACATCTATCAAGGCGAGGAGATCGGCATGACGAACCCAGGCTTCGACTCGCTCGACGAGTATCGTGACATCGAGACGCTCAACGCCTATAACTTGAAGCGCGAACAGGGCGTGTCGCACGAGGACATGATGGCCGCCATCAAACAGAAGTCGCGCGACAACTCGCGGACGCCGATGCAGTGGGACGCGACGCCGCACGCCGGCTTCACGAGCGGGACGCCGTGGATCAATGTGGCGCCGAACTATACGGACGTCAACGTCGAGACGGCGCTCGACGACCCGAACTCGGTGTTCTACCACTACAAGAACTTGATCTCGCTCCGCAAAGAGTTCGACGTGTTGACGGACGGGGACTACACGCTCCTCACACCGGACGCGCTCGATGTCTGGGCATACACGCGGAAGACGGCAGACGAGGAAGTGCTCGTCGTCGCCAACTTCTACGGCCCCGAGACGACGTATGAGATCCCGGCAGGTTTCTCGCAGGCCGAGGTCGTCAGCCACAACTATGACGTGCCGCAGCTCGACGGGACGACGTTGTCGCTCCGGGCGTATGAGGCGATCATGTTCTACAAACGGAACGCATAACGAGAAAAACTCGCCAGACGAAATCGTCTGGCGAGTTTTTTGATTATAGGTGTTAGTCGAAGGCGTCGCGTCTGTCCAATGACCGTGAGACGTTCGCGACATCCCCGATATTGTCGTCCACGACGTCTCCGGCTCGAGTGACGCGCACCCACAACTCAGCTTCGGCATGGGACGGGGACGCGAACAAGACGTAATACTTCGCATCGTACAGGGATAAGTACGTCACGTCGGTCACGACGAGTTCCATCTCGGGATACGTCGTGTCGACATACGTTTCGGCTGCTCGGACGGCTCGTTGTTCGGCCGCCTCACTGCCGTTCAGCACATACCACACCCACCAACCGAGACAGAACACGGCCATCATTCCGAGTACGGTCAAGACGTTATGAAGCGGTCGTTTGTGCATCGGACACCTGCTTTCCAATTACTGGGCTACGCTTAGTATAAAAGAGATGTTGCACCGTTCGCCTCGGTCGTAAGTCGCAAATGACTCAGGTTCCGTACGGGAATGGTGACGCTACATGCTGACAACGCCTCGTGTCCGACGGCTTCTCACATGATATCCTCATTCAAAAAGGACTGATTGTATTGGGACAACTCATCATCGCCCCGACCGGCACGCCCGCCATCCGCTTCGGCATCTGTCAACGCTGTCTGAGCGCGGACACCCGTTCGTTCACGTGCCACCATGGTGCGTGCCGCTATTGCCGGAATTGCCTCCATCTCGGCCGTGTCTGTCAGTGCGACCGTCTCGGGGAAGAAGACATCACGACACCGGTCGAACCGACGGAACTCGTCATGCCGTTCGAGCTGTCGGCCGACCAGCAACACATCAGCCGGCAGTTGCTCACCTGGTGGGAATCTCGGACGAGCGGGCTCGTCCATGCCGTCTGCGGGGCCGGGAAGACGGAGATGACGTTCCCGGTCATCGCGCGCGTCGTCAATGAAGGGAAGCGTGTCCTCGTCGTCTCGCCGCGCCGTGACGTCGCCATCGAATGGGTCGACCGGCTCGAGGCCGCCTTCTCCGTCCCAATCACCCGGCGTTACGGGGGTGGGGACAAGGACACGATTGGAATGATCACTGTCGCGACGGCGCCGCTGCTCGTGAACTTACGACATGTGTTCGATTACGTCCTCGTCGATGAGTCTGATGCCTTCCCGTTCGCCTTCGATCTGGCACTTTGGTGGACGCTCCGCCGAGCCGGAAAAGGTCTATTTTTGTTCGTGACGGCGACGCCGACCGTCTGGCAGTGCCAGTTCCCGACCGTGCATCTATCGCGTCGCTATCACGGCCACGACTTGCCGGTGCCGCGACTCGTGCGTGAGACGTGGCAGGCGATCCTCGACTTCTGTCAGCGTCATGAGTCGACGCCGCGCCTGTTGTTCGTCCCGACGAAGCCGGACCTTGCCCGATACAGGGAGCTGCTTGAGACAAACGGCTTCCCCTGCAAAGCCGTCTCGGCCGATACGGACGAGCGGACGGATACGCTCGAATGGCTCGAAGCGACGAACGGGATCGTGCTCGCGACGTCGATTTGGGAGCGGGGCATGACCGTGACCGGGGTTCACGTCGCCGTCCTCGACAGCAGCCACGCCTTGTTCTCGTCTCGCGCCCTCGTCCAGATGGCAGGACGGGCTGGTCGGAAACCGACCGCGCCGACCGGGGACGTCGTCTTCTTCTACCACGAGCGCACGTTCCGGCAAGACCGGGCCATCCGCGAGATCGAGGAGGCGAACCGGCGATGAACTGTCTCGTCTGCCGAAAACCGTTCGCTATTCCCTGGAGCCCGGCGACGCTCTTGAAACGGGACTGGGTCTGTCAGGACTGTGAGGGGAGACTGACCCCGATCATCTCGGGCTGCCCGCATTGTGGCCATCCGACCGGGGACGGGGCGACATGCGACGATTGTGTCCGTTGGCTTGCCCTCGGTCTCGACTTGACTGTGCGCTCGCTCTACCTATATGACGAGGCGGGTGTGAACTGGCTCCACCGCTACAAGTTCGGCGGTGACGTCGTCCTGGCCAATCAGATGCGTCCGGTACTCCGACAGCTGCGAGAAGCAGATGTCGTCTACGTGCCGATCCCGCTCAGCGAGGAGCGGTTACGGACGCGGCGTTTCAATCAGGCCGAGGTGCTTGCCCGATTGATCGGACCGACGGAACGGACGCTCGTGAAAGCCGAGGTTTCAAGTCAGCGCGAACTTGGGAAAGAAGAAAGGCGGCACCGTGCGAACCCGTTCACTGTACAGCGGTTACCGCGCTGTGGCAAAATTGTCCTCGTCGATGACGTCTATACGACCGGGACGACGTTGCATCAAGCGGCGCTCACCCTGCGCCGGGCCGGCGTGGAACAAGTTTCTGCCGTTTGCCTGTTCCGGACGCTAAACAAATCAAAAATGCGTCCGATATAAAGGGCAGAGGTGAATGACTGTGGAAGCAACAACTTGTCAAACATGCGGACGGCTGTTCATGAAACAAAGCCGCTCGCCTTACTGCCCATCCTGCGCGGAAGTCGATTTCCAAAACTTCTTGAAAGTCCGGGACTTCATCCGCGAACCCGCTAACAAACAGACGACGATCGGGGCCCTTGTCGAAGCGACAGGCGTCTCCGAACTTGATATCACGCGATATATCCATGAAGGACGCTTGATCATCAAGGACAACCCGTCTCTGAACATCGCCTGCGTGCGCTGCGGCAATCCGACGAACCAAGGAAAGGTATGCGCGGACTGTCAGACCGACATGCAGCAAGAACTGAAAGGGCTACAAGCCACCGTCACGAAACAAAGCGTTCGCGCTTATCGTTTGGACTAACAACTGAGAAGAGGGGGGACACGTATGCGCATCGATTCTGCAAAGTGGGTACACTTACCGAACACTTATGAGAAGAAAACGCAACCTGAGACGAAGCCCGAGCTGACACGCCAAACGGACCAACTATCGATATCGGCCGAAGCCCGCGCCCGGTTTGAAGAACCGGTGAAACATCCGGAGCGCCTGGAGAAGATCAACGCCTTGAAGGCGGAAATCAACGCCGGGACGTATTCACGGGACGCGCGCGAAATCGCCAAACGCTTTCTACAAGGATGAATGAAAGCGAGGTCCGAGGGAGACCTTCGCATAAATATGATGGCACGGAAGCTGACTAAACAAGGGACACCCTTTCTTTAGTCGGCTCTTTTTTTGGACAAAGGAGAGACTTATGCTCACATTACATACACGTTTGCTCGAAATCGCTTATGAAAAAGAACGACTGCTCGTCAACGGCGATATGCCCGCGTTCAGCGCGCTCGTCAAGGAAGAAGCGACGCTCGTCCGACAAATCAAACAAAAAGAGGCGGAACGACTTCAAGGAACGCTCGTTTTGGACGATGAAGAGAAAGAAGCGTTACGACCGGTCGTCCTCGAGCTGAAACGGCAGAATGAATTGAACGCCGTCTTGCTCGAACAGTCGCTCCGGTATATCGAATGGCATTTGGATATGCTCCTGCCAGAGGCAGATGATTTCACGTACGGTCAACAGGCGCTCGAGACGCGCTCGTTCAGCCGGGATGTATAAGGAGGAAGTTTAATGGGCTCAACATTTATGGGATTAGAGACGGCGCGTCGCAGTTTGACGACGCACCAGTGGGCGCTCCAGGCGACGGGGAACAACGTCGCCAACGCCTCGAACCCGGGTTACTCACGCCAGCGCCTATCGCTCGGCATGACCGAACAGCTCAGCGTCAACTTCGGCGGAACGAAGGCCGGGCAGTTCGGGACGGGTGTCCGCGGGGAGACGCTCGCTCGGATTCGTGACTTGATGATTGACCAGCAATATCGTGACGAATCGGTCAAGAACGCCTACTACGCCACGAAAGAGGCGGCGTTCGGACGGATGGAGGACATCGTCAATGAACCGTCCGAGACAGGACTCGCCAAATCGCTCGACTTGTTCTGGGCCTCGCTCCAAGACTTGTCGGTCAACCCGGACGACGCCGGCGCGCGGAGCGTCGTGCGCCAACGGGCGATGACGCTCGCGGAGACGTTCAACTACATGTCGTCCTCGCTCCAAAAAGTGCAGGCCGACTTGGCGTCTGAAGGTGACGTCGTCGTCAAGAAAGTGAACGACTTGATGACGAAGATCAGTGAGGTCAACCGTCAAATCGGTGACGCGGAGCCGCTCGGCGTGCTCCCGAACGAACTGTATGACGAGCGTGACCGCTACATGGACGAGCTTGCCCAATATATGGACTTCAAACGCGTCCCGGTCGACTATACGAACGGGGAATCGCGCGGGAACTCACAGAAAGTCGCCGAGGGCCGGATCGACATCGTCGTCACGGTCGGTGGCGTCGACCATAAGCTCGTCGATGGGATCAACGGCACGGTCGGCTCGTTCGACGGTCTCGACATGACCGATGCGAGCGGAGCGGATGTGGCCCTCACGCACGCATCGATGCCAAACGGTAAATGGAAAGCGCTCGTCGAGATGTACGGTACGGACACGCCCGAATCAGGCAGCGTGAACGGCGCGTACGCGACGATGTTGAAAGACTTGGACGAGATGGCCAGCCAGTTCGCCTCGGCGTTCAACACGGCCCACAGCAACAACATGGACGCCAAAGGCAACGCCGGGACGGCGAACTTCTTCGAAGGGACGGCGAGCGCCGCGACGATCAAAGTGAGCGACGCCGTCATGAACAACCTCGATTTGATTGCCGCGTCTCAAGACGGCAACATCGGGGACGGCAGCGGGGCACTTGCGTTGGCGAACTTGAAGTCGGCCACGCTCAGCTTCGACGGATCGGTCCAGACAGAGACGTCGATTGGGAAGTACTATCAAAACGTCATCGGGAACATGGCTGTCGCCGCCGACCAGAGCGGACGACTCGCGACCAGCACGTTCGCCCTCATGGCGAGCTCTGACCAGCGACGCCAGGCAGTGAGCGCCGTCTCGCTCGACGAAGAGATGACGATGATGATTCAATATCAACACGCTTATAACGCGGCGGCCCGCAACATCACGGCCGTCGATGAGATGCTCGACAAAATCATCAACGGCATGGGTGTCGTAGGGAGGTAATGCTTGATGCGAGTCACACAGACGATGCTCACACAGACGAACTTGAAACACTTATCGAGCAGCTATAACAAGCTCGCCCAAGTGCAAGAACAGCTCATCAGCGGGAAACGGATTCAACGGGCCTCAGAAGACCCGGTCGTCGCCATGCAAGGCATGCGCTACCGGACCGAGGTGCGTGAGGTCGACCAATTCCGCCGCAACGTCAGCGAAGCGACGAGCTGGATGGACTTGACCGACTCGACGTTGAACGAAGTGACGGAAGCCGTCAAACGGATTCGCGAACTGACGACGCAGGCGGCGAACGACACGTACGAGTCGTCGCAACGTCAAATTATCCAAAGTGAGATCAATCAGTTGATCGAACATATCGGCTCACTCGCGAACGCGAAGTCGGGGGAGAAATATATTTACAACGGCACGAAGACGGACCAACCACTCGTCGACATGGACGCCTTGAAGGCGTTCCTTGCCGACCCGAACGGGGACGTCAACAGCATCTATCCGGACGGGGCACCGGCCGCGAGCGGGAAAGTCGCCTTTGAAGTATCGAAAGGCATCACCGTCCAAGTGAACATGCAACCGGAGACGGTGTTCGGGAGTGACGTGTTCGCCGGACTCCACGACCTCGTCTCGAAACTGGCCGACCCGAATACGACCGGGGAAGTGCTCTCGAACGAGCTCGCCGACCTCGACGTGATCGCCCAAAACTTGATCACGGAACGGGCCGAGCTCGGGGCGCGCGCCAACCGGCTAGAACTCGTCGACAACCGCCTGCAAGAACATGAGATCATCGCCAAGACGATCATGTCTGATAACGAAGACATCGACATCGAAAAAGTCATCATGGAGCTCAAGTCTCACGAGACGGTGCACCGGGCCGCGCTATCGGCCGGCGCCCGAATCATTCAACCGACGCTCCTCGACTTCCTCCGGTAAGCGATGAACATCGCCCGGCTTGAGATGCGGCAGACGCAGGCCGCGATTCAAATCACGTCGAACCGGCCCCACCTCGAGATGAGGCAAGGCCGGGCCGATGTGTCGATGACGCAAGGCAAGGTCGAGATGACCCAACAGACGACAGGCGGTACGCTCGAGGTCGACTCGTCGGTCGCGCGCAGTGAAAGCAACTTGAAGGCGGCGCTCGAGCTCGGGCGCCATTTCGGTCAGCTCGGGGAACAGGCGGCCCGGGAAGCGACCTCGACTACGGCCCGGGACGGGGACCGGCTCATGCGCATCGAGAACGGCAACCCGATCGCCGCGATGGCCGCTGAGAAGACGAGCGCCCCGTACCCGGTCGTCGACATGGACTTCATGCCGAAATCGCTCGACCGCGTGAAGTTGACGTATACGCCGGCGGATGTCAAAATCGAGTGGAACCTGACGCCGGCACAGATTGATGTATCACTCACCCCGGCCGACATTTCGTTCACGCCATGGACGACGGACATCTCGCTCCGTCAGCAGGCGTCGCTCGAAATGTGGCCGGTCGGTGGCATGTATGATGAGACGCGTTGAAAGTGAGGACAACCCATGTTCATTGAGACAGACTATTTTGGCAAAATCGAAGTAAATGAAGAAGAGACGATCTCGTTCGTCAGCGAGATTCCCGGATTCCCGGACTCGAAGACGTTCACCCTCATCCCGTATGGGGACGAGCTCCCGTTTTGGTCGCTCCAGTCGCTCGAGGACCCGGCCTGCGCCTTCGTCGTGACGAACCCGTTCTGGCACAAGCCGGACTATGCGTTCGAATTGACCGACGGCGCGAAAGAACAGCTCGGCATCGACGAGGCGGAGCACGTCTCGGTATATGCCATCGTGACGCTCCGTGAGCCGTTCGACGCCTCGACGCTCAACTTGAAGGCACCGATCGTCATCGAGACGAAAGAGCGCCGCGGGAAGCAAGTCATCTTGGATGACGTTTACCCGGCCCGGTTCCCGCTCGGCGGTCAGAAAGAAGAGGTGCGCTGATGCTCGTATTGAAACGAAAACAAGGCGAGGCGATCCATATCGGGGACGACGTGACGCTCACCGTGCTCGCCATCGAAGGCGACCAGGTCAAGCTCGGCATCGACGCCCCGCGCCATATTGATATCCATCGCCATGAGGTGTACGTCCAGATGCAAGCCGAGAACGAATCGGCTCGGGACAGCGCCAACTTGATGAAACAGATGATGCAAAACAAGTCGGAGGCGTGAGCTTCCGGCTTTTTTAGCTGTCCTAAAATTTGGATAGGGTGACATGCGTCACTTTTGTACGATAGGATAGGGGGAAAGAAACGGCGGGAAAGGACGAGGTAGTTTGGGTCAAGTCATCAATATCTTTTTTATCAATATCAGTATCATCTATCTCGTCTTGTCGCTGACGTTGTACCTCATGCGCCAATTGTTGCCGATCCAGACGGGTTCTCCTTACGCGGTCCGCATCTGGTTCGGTCTCGCCATGGGGCTCGCGGCCGTGTTGTTGACGGTCAACTCGTTCCAAGTCGGGGAAGCACGAGTCGATTTACGAATCATCCCGCTCGCGCTTTCAGCGGCCTATGCCGGACCGATCGGTGTCACTGTCACGATGGGCTTGACGCTCCTCGGTCGCTTCGCCCTCGATGGCATGACGGAGCAGTTCGTCAGCTCGTTCGGTACGCTCGGACTCTTCCTTGTTTTGTCGCTCGGGTTGAGTCGACTCGTGCTGCGGCGCGGCCACTTATATTCGGCCTATCTCGTCTTCGGGACCGTGCTCGTCTTGTTCCGCATCGCCGGCAACGTCCCGATGCATGCGTTCACGACCGTGTTCTTGCCGTATTTTGCGATCACGTTCCTTGGCGGCTGGATGTGCTACTGGGTCGCGAAACAAATCGAGACACATCTGCGCATGTTCCGGCTCCATACGCAGCGGGCGACGATCGACGAACTGACCGGGCTTCCGAACCGCTATATGACGCTCGAGCGGTTGAACGAGGTCGAGATGTCGGGTCTCCCTTGGGCGCTGTTCGTCATCGACGTCGACCGCTTCAAGCGGTTGAACGATACATATGGGCACCGGGCCGGTGACGCGGCGCTTCACCACATCGCCCAAACGTTACAGGTGAACTGTCCGGAGGGCTGCTTCGTCGGCCGTTACGGCGGGGAAGAGTTCTTGATGGTACTCGAGGACGTCGGAGACGTGAGGTCGATCGCCGACGACATCGTCACCGTCGTCCGGGACACACCGTTCTCGTTCGAAGGGACAACAATCCCGATGACGGTGTCGATCGGGGCCTCGCTCGCCGGGGCCGAACCGGGCACCCTCGTGTTCGAACGGGCCGACGCCGCCCTTTATCACGCCAAGACGAGCGGGCGTGACCAAGCTAAAATCGGATAAACAAAAAATCGGTCCCAGTGGGCCGATTTTTTAGTGGATATTTTTCTTTTTGAACTGGCCGCCCCGGACGTCATGGATGTTGCCGATGGCGAGGAACGCCTTCTCGTCATAGTCATCGAGGATGTCTTTCAGCTTCGTCTCTTCGAGTCGGCTGATGACGGTGAAGACGACTTTCTTGCCGTCGCCCGTATAGGCCCCTTCACCGTGTAGATACGTCACGCCGCGGCCGAGCCGGTCCATGATGGCCTGACCGATGTCGTCCGGCGCCGTCGTGATGATCCACGCCGCCTTCGACTGGTCGAGCCCCTCGAGCACGATATCGATCGTCTTGAAGGCGACGAAGTACGTGATGAGCGAGTACATCGCCCGGTCCCAGCTGAAGACGAAGCCGGCTGTCCCGAGGATAAAGATGTTGAAGAACATGACGATCTCGCCGACGGAGAACGGTAAGCGGTCTGTGAACGACACGGCCAAAATCTCGGTCCCGTCGAGCGATCCGCCGGCCCGGATGACGAGACCGATGCCGGCCCCGAGCAAGAAGCCGCCGAACACGGTCGACAACAGCAGGTCGTCGGTGAACGGCTCGATCGTATGGAGCAAAATCGTGAAGCCGGACATGAGCATGATGGCGATCAACGTGACGACGGCGAACGTCTTCCCGATCTGACGATAGCCGAAGTAGATGAACGGCAAGTTGAACAGGACGAGCCAGATGGCGAGCTTCGTCTCCGTCAAATACGACGTGATGATCGAGACGCCGACGATGCCGCCGTCGATGATTTGGTTCGGGACGAGGAACGCCTCGAGCCCGATGGCGAAGATAAAGGCACCGATCAACAGGAGCAGCCCCTTGGCGAGGAGTTCGGTTGGTTTGATCGGATTGTGGACACGTTTCAAACGGAGCACTTCCTCCGGGGTCGGGGAAGGCATCGGTGGACGCTGCATCGGGGTTCACTCCTTTTTTCTTTTTAGTATAGCAAACCTCACACGGAATTTAGTGGATGAGGCAGGAAATCTGACACAAGTTATGGAACACATGGGGATTCGGAAAGGAGAGTACGTATGCGTCCGCTTCTGTTAGGTGTACTCGCCGCCTTGTTTTTTGCGAGCACGTTCGTGTTGAACGAATCGATGCAAGTCGGAGGTGGTCACTGGGCGTACAGCGCCTCGCTCCGCTTCCTGTTCATGATCCCGCTGCTCATGCTCGTCGTGTCCGTCCGGGGTGGCATGACCCGAGTGCGCCGCGCCATCGTCGATCAGCCATGGCCGTGGCTCGTCTGGGGGACGGTCGGCTTCGGTCTGTTTTACGTCCCAATCTGTCTCGCCGCCGAGGTCGCCCCGCCTTGGCTCATCGCCGGCACGTGGCAAGTGACGATTATCGCCGGGGCGCTGTTGTCGCCGCTGTTCCGCCGAAGTGACGGGAAGCGGGAGCGGATTCCGTGGACGGCGCTCCGTTTCTCGGGACTCATCCTGTTCGGCGTCGTCTTGATGCAAGTCGAGTTCCTCGCTGACTTCGAGCCGCGTTTCTTGGTGGTGGGTGTGCTCCCGGTACTGATTGCTGCGTTCGCCTATCCGCTCGGCAACCGGAAAATGATGGCCCACACCGACTTCGACGTGTTCGAGCGTATCCTCGGTATGTGTATCGGTTCGCTCCCGGTCTGGCTCCTCCTGTTCGGTTACGGTCTGACGACGGGTTCGCCCACGGGTTCGCAATTGACGCAGACGCTACTCGTCGCGCTCTTGTCGGGCGTCGTCGCGACGGTGCTCTTCTTCAAGGCGACCGACCTCGTCAAACACGACATGGGGAGACTGGCGACGGTCGAGGCGACGCAGGCACTCGAGGTGCTATTCGCGCTCATCGGCGAGCTGATTTTCCTTCAGGCGCATCTGCCGTCCGGGCTGTCGCTCGTCGGCATCTCGTTCGTCATGGTCGGGGTCGTCTTCCACAGCCGTAGCCAGTTCCGTGTAAAGGAGAAGACGATGCCGGCGGCGAATCGATACGACAAGGAGGGATGAAGATGAAACCGTGTGGATTGTTCGGCAAATTGACGGCCGTCCCGGGCGAGCGTGAGATGCTGCTCGCCATCTTGCTCGAGGCGGCCGAGGCGATGGAACGAGAGGCGACGTGTTGCGTGTATCAAGTCGCGGCGTCGCTCGACGACGAGTCGATCGTCGTGTATGAGGTATGGGAGAGTGTCGAGGCGCATCAACAGTCGCTGTCGCTTGAGACGACGCAGACGTTGATCGGACGGGCGAAGCCGATTTTGGCTAACATCGAACGCTTGGCTGTGTTCGAGCCGAGAAGCAAAAATTAAAAAATCCACGTCCGAGGACGTGGATGGCGGGTCAAGCTTTCGTCAAGCTGCCTTTGACTTTCTCATAAAACTCGTCCATCATCCCGGTACGGCTACCGAGCTGGCAGATGAGTTCGAGCGTTTCTTTATAGAACTTTTTGACGAGTCCTTTGTTTTTGATCCCGTCCATCGACGCGAGCGTCTTGTCGAGGTTTTGAAGGATCTCTTCGATTTGGTCGTCCGAGTCCGGCTTCACGACCGTCATGTTGTCCGGGATTTTGACGACTTTGTCTTGTTCCTGGTGACGGAACGAGGCGCCGAAGCCGAGGTTCTCGATGAACAAGTGCGGCATCACTTTTTGGCCGAAGAACTGTTTATGCCACTCCGTCGCTTTCATCGTGTCCATGTCCTGCTTGAACGTGGACGCCGTCGAGACGTACTTTTTAAATAGGTCGGTCATGAACTTTTCGATGACCGGGATTTGAAGGGCGAAGACGTTTTTCAAGAGCGCGTCGAGCTGTGCGCGTGACAATTGTTGTTCGTTTGACATGTCGGTTCCTCTTTTCTATAATGCGATACTTTTATCGTATGGGATTGCGGAACGTGCGTCAACGCATCGCTAAACATTTTTTCAGAATATTTAATGATTTAAGGACATTTTGTGCGATAATCGTCTCATGGCAAGACTAAAGAGGAGTGAATCCACATGAACAAAACAATGAAATGGGCCGTCGCGCTCGGCGTGACGGGTGCCCTCGTCGCAACGGTCGGTGTCGTCTCGTCCCGGGGGCGGACTGACGATACGACGCAGACGATTCGTGACCGTGAGCTCGGTTATGAGATCATTCTCCCATCGAAAATCGTCGAGGCGATTGAGCGTGGGGACGTCTATATCGAGAAGGCGCAGGACGTCGTCGATGTCGGCGATCAGAACAGCTACGGCACGTTCGACCTCTACTATAACGTCGAGGACGGCGACGACCAGTTGTTGTTCCATTTGGACTTGATTGACCGTGAACTATCGGAAGCGGCGTTCGTAGAGGAAGTCGGCTACGGCAACTACCTCGGTGCGAGCGACAAGACGTTCTTCTGGGTCGAACCGACCGAGGCCGTCCCGGGTGCCGAGGCGCACACGGATGAGATCGCGGAGTTGCTCGAGACGCTTCCGGAGCTCGAGTTCCGTACGTTATGAGTCCGCCCGCTACGGCGGGCTTTTTCGGTTATGCTACAATATGACGTGAGGTGATCACATGAATTGGACAGTAGAAGAAGTGAGACAAGCAGAACAGGTGGCGGCGCTCGAGGCAGCGGTCAATGACTTTGACAAGATTGACGTGAAACTTGGACATGTGTCAATCGGTCAGAACGATTACGCCGTCTATGACAATGATACGCTCGTCGGGTATATGGTACTCTTTCCATATCTCCCGAACGAGTATGAAGTGAATGCGCTCGTGCATCCGGACTACCGGAAGCAAGGTGTCTTCACGGCACTCTTTGAAACGGCGAAACAGGATGCGAAACAGAACGGTTGTGAGGCGTTCACGTTCGTCATCGACCGCAAATCGAAGGACGGCAAGGCGGTCATCGATCGTCTTGGCGCGGCGTATCAGTTCTCGGAATATAACTTGGTGCTCAAAAAAGCCGAGCTGTTCTTGAAGCCAGACGAGGTGTCGCTCCGTGAGGCGACCGATGCCGACCGTCCGCTCATCATCGAGACGCTCTCTGAAGCGTTCGGCGATCCGCTCGACGTGACGGAGAACATCTATCAACAAATCGACACACCGGACCGCGTGACGTACATCGGTGAAGTCGACGGTCGTCCGGTCGGAATCATCCGTGCGCTCCTGTCAGGTGAAGATGCCGGCAGCATCCACGCGTTCGGTGTCAAGGCGGACGAGCAAGGCAAGGGATACGGCACGAAGATGTTGAAACAGATGGTCCAGCAACTGTTCCGCATGGGCCGGACGAAACTCGAACTCGACGTCGAGACGGAAAACAAGGCCGCGCTCGAGATTTACAAGCGGGCTGGGTTCGCTGAAAACGGCGGCTATGAGTTTTATTTGTTAGAACTGTGAGGTGAGACAAATGGTTCGAAATTTGAAATGGATGGGTGCTGCCTTCGAGGCGCTCCTCGGCATCCCGGCGCTCGGCGGGCTGTTCATCATTAGCATGGGTTATACACCGCTCGGGTTCATGCTCGTGTTCCACATCGTGGTACTCGTCTTGTCGATTAGGCGGCTGAAGCGGATTTCGGTCGGGCCGATCGTCGGCATCACGGCGTCGGTGCTCGGGTTCATCCCGTTCCTCGGCATGATGTTGCACTGGACGGCCGCGATCGCACTCGCCATCGATGCGCTTTTGACACCGCGAACAAGTGCATATGACAAAAGAAGACGACCGATTTTGAAATGAACGCTCTCGGAGACGGGGGCGTTTTTTCATTGACCAAAACTTCAACTGAAAACGCTATACAAAAGCTGGCAATCGGACGATATAGTAGGTGATGAATTACACAGAGGAGGAACTCATAGTGAAGCTATTCAAAAACTTTACGACCCAACTGCTCGCTTGGATTTTGGTCACATCCTTTATTACGGGCGGAGCGGTCGGCTGGATCACGCTCTTGCTGCTCACGGAGCTTGAGATGGCGAAAGGTCAGGTCATGCTCGTCGGGACGGCCGTGGCCTTGCTTATTTCAGGGATTGGTGGCGCTATCATCTACTTGATTGCCCGTCGCCCGCTCAAGGCGATCGAATCGGCGTCGGATAAGGCGGTCGAGGTCGGCAATGGCGATTTGACGGTCGTGTTCGCGAGCGAAACGACGACAGACCGTTCGGAGATGGGGCGTCTGCTTCTGTCGATGGACAACATGGTCGGACACCTGCGGGAACAAGGGACGAACATGCGTTACACGGCGGACCAGCTCACCGGTTCGGCGCAAGAGATCGCGGCAGCGGTCCAAGAAGGGAATATCGCCGGTGAGAACATCCGTCAAGCGATGGACGCCTTGAACAAGATGCTTGAAGACAACGTCAACGCGACATACAGCTCGATGGACTTACTCGGTGCCGTCGCTCGGACGATGGAGAACATCCGAAACGAGATGGGCTCGGCACTCGAATCAGCGAGTGAGATGCAACAAGAGGCGGAGAGCGGTAAAGGCCTCGCCTCGTCGTCGGTCGATGCGATGCATGCGATCGCTGGCAAAGTCGAGCAGTCGTCGACGCTCAACAGCAAGTTGACGGAGATGACAGGTGAGATCTCGCGCATCACGGATGTCATCAGCGACATCTCGGCGCAGACGAACTTGCTCGCCTTGAACGCGTCGATCGAAGCGGCACGCGCCGGAGAGCATGGACGCGGATTCGCGGTCGTCGCGGCCGAGGTCAAGAAGCTCGCCGAACAGACGGCAAATTCGACGCAAGAGATCACGGATTTGATTGTTGACGTCAAACGTCTCGTCGGCGACACGTCGTCTTCGATGGCGAACGTGAAAGCGGAAGTGGAGACGGGCGTTGGTCTCGTCGAGAAGGCGGGCGGTGCGTTTGCATCGATTCACAACTCGGCGAACGAAGTGTACAGCCACGTCCATTCGGTCGATGCGCTCTTGGATGAGTCGCGCGGACAGATTGACTCGGTCGTCACGAACTCGGCTGGCATCGTCGGCATGGTCGAAGAGGCGTCACGCTACGCGACGGAAGTCACGTCAGCGGCGAGCCAACAGGCGGCGAGTCTCGGTGAAGTGAACGGCGCGATGACGGAGCTCGTCCGTGTCGCGGAGAGTTTGCAGAATGAGACGGAGCAAGTGAAGGTAGAAGCGTAAGGAGGAGCGGCCCAGTGATGGGTCGTTTTTCTATGAAGGACGGTTCGGTAAGGATTTATGGCGTATACTTAGCATATTCGTGAGTGAGGGGTGACCAGGGTGGAGAAATTTAGCGTTGGCAAGGTGAATGAATTAACCGTCGAGAAAATGAATGAATTGCTCGACTGGACGTATGAGAAGTCATTGAATGGTGTACCGACGATGGATACGGCGTATGAACTGGCTGAGGAATATACGCGGAAGTATGGCGTTGAAAAAGGGATTGATCGCTTGATCACGACGCAGTTGGCCGCATGCGGGACGAGCGGCTTCTTGGCAGGAGTGAGCGGCCTGATTCTAATGCCTGTCGCAATCCCGGCGAACGTCGGGTCGGTTCTCTATATTCAAATGCGTATGATTGCGACGATTGCCGTCATGCGAGGATATGACTTGAAAGATGATCAAATCCGGACGTTCGTCTATATCGCGTTGACCGGAAAAGCAGCTGGAGAGGTGATGAGAAAAGCCGGAGTTGAAGTCGGGAAGAAATTGACCGTCAATATGATTAAGAAGATTCCGGGATCGACCATCACAAAAATTAATCAGAAGGTCGGATTTCGCTTGTTGACGAAGTTTGGGAGCACCGGTGTGGTTAACCTAGGTAAGATGGTTCCTCTTGTCGGAGGTGTTATCGGAGGCGCGTATGATGCGACGACGACGAAGGTGATTGCTAAGGCGGCGAAAGAACTGTTTGAAGAGCTAACACCTGAAGTGGTGATCATTACGGAATGAAGAGATGAGGGCGTATGCGTAAGCGTGCGTTTTTTAGTTAACAGAATGAGAAGAAGTTCTCGGTTTGAGAATTAATTTTGCAAAAACGCTAAACAGAATCGAGATGACTCCGATATAGAGTATGGAAACGATAAAACGTTCCAACTAATACAAGGTGAGGGGCCGGCCTAAGCCTTGTATGCTCGGACAAATGGATTTGGAAGAGCGGAAAAAACTCAAACCTATGGAGGGAAATTAAAATGATTATTAACCACAACATGAACGCAATGGGTGCACATCGCAATATGGCATTCAACACAACACAAACTGGTAAAGCGATGGAGAAATTATCTTCAGGTCTTCGCATCAACCGTGCGGGTGACGATGCTGCTGGTCTTGCAATCTCTGAGAAAATGCGTGGACAGATTCGCGGTTTGGATCAAGCGACTCGTAACTCGCAAGATGGTATCTCAATGATTCAAACGGCTGAAGGTGCGTTGAACGAGACACATTCAATTCTTCAACGTATGCGTGAGTTGGCAGTTCAGTCGTCTACAGATACAAACACTACGAGTGATCGTACTAAAATTCAATCTGAAGTTGATGAACTCGCAAAAGAAATTACACGTATCTCAAACACAACAGAATTCAATACTAAAAACTTGTTGGCAGGTGGGCTTGACAGCACTTTACACATTGGAGCTAATGCCTCACAAAACTTAAAAGTGTCTGTATCTGCAATGGACGCTAAGAGTTTGGGCGTAGCTGGTGACTTGGTTTCTTCGACACTTACGACTGGAGCAGGGATTACTGGTCTCGCAAACTTGAATGCGGATTTGGGAGCAGGTGCCAATGTCACTGTTGACGCAACAGCAGCAAGTGAAGCTTTAGGTGCGGACACTATCACTGGAGCCGTGACTGAATCAGGAACGTACACTGGTACTCAGGACACCACTTATCAATTTAGAGTAGGTGCTGTAACTGGAAACGTTGTAGATGCTGTAGAAGTATCGAAAGACGGCGGTACTACATGGACTGCAGCAAGTAAATCTGGGTCTAACTTCGACCTCGGAGAAGGTGTAGTTATTGCTATTGCTGATGCAGTAGGAAATGCTACAGGTCAATCTGGATCGATTGCACTCACAGCCGCTAAAGCTACTATTCAACTCGCTAATACAGCTGGGAATATTGGTCCAGCTGTAACTGTACGAGGTAATCAATCAAGTGCGACAATTGGAGATGCGACTACTGGTAGAACTGCAGAAGTCACATTTAATTTCTCTACTATGGCAGATGGAAGTGCTGCAATTGCACAAACAAAACAATCTTCTGTTGCTGCAGTGACTGATGCTTCAGGAAATGTTACGACTAATGCAACAACGCAGAAGGGATTAAATGTTTCAACACAAAGCGCTGCTAACGTGGCTGTTACTGCAATTTCTAAAGCATTGGAAACTGTCTCATCTGAACGTTCTAAACTAGGAGCTGTTCAAAACCGTTTAGAGCATACAATCAACAACCTAAGTGTAGGTGCTGAGAACTTACAAGCAGCTGAATCACGTATTCGTGATGTAGACATGGCTAAAGAAATGATGAATTTCTCTAAAAACAACATCTTAAACCAAGCTGCACAAGCAATGATGGCTCAATCTCAATCACAACCACAAGCAGTTTTACAACTACTTCGGTAATGATTGACGGGCGTCTTATCTGGTAACGGATAAGAGTACCACTGGGTGAATTGCTGGGACTCCTTAGAGCCCTCCTTACGACAACGTGACTGGAAACGGTGAGCGTGAGCGTTATGAAAAAAGGAAGGGATTGGACAATCAGCAGCCAAGCATCTGTCAGGAAACTGTGATGAAGGTTCAACGACTAGGATGAACGACCTACCGACTTTACGTCCATGGTTATGAGATCCGTACCTCGGCAACGGCGAGGGAAGTGCCCAGCCCCTATTTTACAATAAATTATGATTTTATATTAAAATTGTAAAAGGGTGAAGATATAGTCTGGACCATATTGAAAGATATGGGTATCTGCAAGCAAATCAACAGCCACAAGCTGTACTTCAATTGCTCCGTTAACATAGCGATTGACCGTTTAAAAGTTATACTAAAAACCGTGGAGCTCATTGAAGTGCTCCCTGTCAAGTAGACAGGACAAATAATGAAAACCAGCCTAGGCGGCTTGAGACCTGTATTCGACAGGGCTCAAGCCGTTT
>NZ_JACSLL010000016.1:0-53604 GCF_018618135.1 Exiguobacterium sp. s28
CGTCCTGAGCCAGGATCAAACTCTCCAAAGAATTTGATATAGCTCTTTAAAAATGACGAAGCTTGCGCTTCATTCAAAAATTGTAAAACATTTTTGCCTCATCGTTCAGTTTTCAAAGACCAAGTGTCTGTCGTGTTAGCGACTTTTTAATAATAGCGATTTGTCTTTTGAAAGTCAACCGTTTTTTATTATTTTTTTCATCCGCTTTCTGTTGTTCAGATTTGAACAGCAGCGACGTTTATTAATATATCAGCGCCCCGCATTTTCGTCAACTGTTTTTCTAAAAAAACTTTATTTTCTTCGGGAATCTTTTTTCCAACGTTGAAAACCGACTTTCCTCACATAAAAACAACGTAGCGTCCTCCCACCTAGGGCGACGCTACGTTGTTGAAGAGTGTAACTATCGAGTGCTTCCGTTCCTATTGGTGTTAGGACGATTTAGAAGACACCCGTTTCTTAGATTTAGCTTTAGCCTGATTCTTCGTCGATGGTTTGGCATCCTCTGCTTGAGCAGGCGCTTGGAATCGATGTAGCATCAATACTTGATACGCGTTAGCAAATACGAGCGTCGCTAACGCTGGCCACAAGAGCGCAATCTCATCCGTCGCCTGAAGGGCTGGAATCCATTCGATCAATGTTATAACGATCATCAAGAAGAGCGTCGGGATGAACGCACTCGCGTTCGTCTGTTTCGCCTTACTCGTTGCGATAATCCATGAAACGATCACTAACACGACCATCTCCCCGATATACCGCCACATATGATCGTTACCAAAAGCGAGCATACGAAGGTAAACCGCATCAAATAGCGCGAAGGCGATTAACAGCACTTGTACACGATTCCATAGTCTTGGGCCACGGAACAAATCCAATCCGACCCGGTGGACAATCAAGTAGGCGAAGAAGCCCATCATGCTAATCCCGGTCCATGTGCTCGAGTAACTGAGTGCCGTCACGATTGCTTCCCACGATTGACTCACTAAATAGCCAGGATTGGCCAGCAAGTTCATAACGAACCCAAACAACGTCCCGAAGACGAGCGTCGTCCAAAATAACCTTAAAAATCCTTGTACCTTCATCTATAAACCATTACCCTTCTATCTGTTGAATGACCGCTTGCGCTAGTCCGTCGTATGTCTTCTCAAACGGATGCCCATCTCGGTAAACCGATGGTGCAAAGTCTTCTTCATTCTCATACGGCTGACCGAGCGGAATTTGCGCGAGCAATTTGCTCTTCAACGCTTCAGACAATTTTTCGCCGCCGCCATAGCCGAAGACGTACTCTTTCTCCCCTGTCACTTTACTTTCAAAATACGCCATGTTTTCGATGATACCAAGCACTTTGTGGTTTGTCTTGATGGCCATTGCCCCAGCACGCGCAGCGACAAAAGCAGCTGTTGCGTGTGGCGTCGTGACGATCAACTCTTGACATGCCGGGAGCATCGAATGAATATCGAGGGCGACATCACCCGTCCCTGGTGGCAAATCGAGGAGCAAGTAGTCTAGGTCGCCCCACTCCACATCGTTGAAGAAGTTATTAAGCATCTTCCCGAGCATTGGTCCACGCCAGATGACTGGAGCGTTATCTTCTACAAAGAAGCCCATCGAAATCACTTTCACGCCGAAACGCTCGACAGGAATGATTTTCTCGCCACGGACGACCGGCCGCTCTTCAATCCCGAGCATGTCAGGTACACTGAAGCCGTAAATATCCGCATCAATCAATCCGACCTTCTTCCCTGCCCGCGCTAGCGCGACTGCCAAGTTGACCGAGACTGTCGATTTCCCGACGCCACCTTTGCCCGAAGCAATCGCAATGAATGTCGTGCCAGCATTTTCACGGAGAATAGCAGGCTTCGTCGCTTCTTTCAAACTTTCGTCATTGAGCGCCTCGAAGCGAAGACCGACCGTCTTGAATCCTTTTCCTTTCAGCAACGTGACAATCTCTTGTTGAAGTTGGAGTTGCTCGCCGCTCCCGGTTTGACCGAGTGCCACTTTTACACTGACATAATCTTCTTTAATGCGAATATCCTTCACGCCAGCTGTATCTCCAAGCGTACGGTTGATTGTTGGATCGATCAACCCCGCCAATTCTTCACGAACTTGTTCTACTGTAAGCATGTGGTTTCCCCCTAATTTCTGTCTCGCTAACAGTATATCAAAAAAAGCGTTTTCTTGAGGGAATGGAAACCAACAATTTCATGAGCAACAAAAAAACTCTCTACCCCGATGGGCAGAGAGTTTGAACCAAATTGTTCGAAGATTAACGCTTCGAGAATTGTGGTGCGCGACGTGCAGCTTTAAGACCGTATTTTTTACGTTCTTTCATGCGAGCGTCACGAGTCAAGAAGCCTTTTTCTTTGAGGCTTGGACGGAATTCTGGGTCCGCTTGAAGAAGCGCACGCGATACGCCGTGGCGAATTGCTCCAGCTTGTCCAGTGAATCCACCACCGTTAACGTTAACGATTACATCGTATTTACCTTCTGTTTCAGTCAATACGAGTGGTGATTTTGCCATCATGATCAAAGTCTCATGTCCGAAGTATTCTGAAATATCACGGCCATTTACAACAACTTTGCCGTCACCTGCAACGAGGTGAACGCGAGCCACCGAGTGTTTGCGGCGGCCTGTTCCGTAGTAACGTACATCTGCCATCGTTTAGTTCCTCCCTGTGTCCCGATTAACCGCGAAGTTCGTAAACTTCTGGTTTTTGTGCTGCGTGGTTGTGCTCAGCTCCAGCGTAAACGTGGAGTTTAGTGAATGATTGACGACCAAGTGATCCTTTTGGAAGCATCCCTTTGATTGCGAGTTCAAGCATACGCTCTGGGCGTTTTGCGAGAAGCTCTTTTGCAGTTTGTGATTTCAAACCGCCTGGATGACCTGAATGACGGTAGTAAATCTTGTCGTTCATTTTGTTACCAGTCAAGTGGATTTTCTCAGCGTTGATGATGATGACGTGGTCTCCGCAATCAACGTTTGGTGTGAAAGTCGGCTTGTGCTTACCGCGAAGAAGTGATGCTACTTCACTAGTCAAACGACCAAGTGTTTTGCCTTCTGCGTCGATAAGGAGCCATTTGCGTTCTACTTCAGATGCTTTTGCCATGAATGTCGTGCGCATGTGGAATACCTCCTAAAATGTCTGTTTGCTTAATTTTTTTAGTGCTTGTTTGATGCTTTATCATAATCCTAGTTTACGGGGCTAAGATTGTGGTTCATCTCTCAATGTGAAAATGAAATGCCAATGAATATAATACGATTTTATAGGGGGAATGTCAATCTACTTTTTCATAATTCACATTCCACAAGTATAGACCGTGCGGTGGGGCTGTAATCCCAGCGCTACGCCGGTCTTTTGAGGCGAGCATCCGGCTCACGTCTGCCGGCTCATATTTCCCACGCCCGACCTCTAACAACGTCCCTACCATAATACGGACTTGGTTATAAAGAAAGCCCGAGCCGACGAAACGAATATACATCTCATCGCCCGCTTCGACGAGCTCCGCTTCATAGATTGTGCGGACACGATCCTCTACCTCAGCCTTCGTCACTGAAAAGGAGGTGAAGTCGTGAGTCCCGACGAGCATGCGTAGCGCCTGTCGGATCCGCTCATGGTCGAGCGTGTACGTGACCGTTACAGCATGGTGGCGCCGGAACGGGTCCGCGTCGCTTCGGAAGAAATAGCGATACTCTTTCCGTTTTGCCCCGTAACGCGCGTGAAACGACGTATCGACCTCTTCGGCGGACCGGACAAGAATATCATCGGGCAACATTGCATTCAGCGCTTTGACGAACCGGTCGGCTGGCATAGCGAGGTGCGTATCGAAGTGTAGCACTTGCCCCCGAGCATGCACACGGGCGTCCGTACGACCCGAGGCCACTACTTTGACGGTCTGACTATGCATCCGCGCCAGCACACCCTCTACTTCGGCTTGAACCGTATTTCCGTTCGGTTGGACCTGATAACCGGCATAGTTCGTTCCATCATACGCAATCGTCAATTTAATTCGCTTCATCCTATCCCTCGCAATCCAATCAAGATGAGTGTGATGACCACGAAGATGATGAGTAACACCGTGTCACGACGGTGCCACGTCATCTCACGCAAGCGCGTCCTTCCTTCACCCCCACGGTACCCGCGGGCCTCCATTGCCGTAGCGAGGTCCTCAGCACGTTTAAACGCCGACACAAACAATGGGATCATGAGCGGGACGACTGCCTTCAAGCGATCCTTGAGCGGACCGCTCTTCAAATCGACGCCTCGCGCCTGCTGAGCCTTCATGATACGATCGGTCTCGTCGGCCAAGGTCGGAAGGAACCGGAGCGAGATCGACAGCATGAGGGCGATCTCATGGGCAGGCACTCGAAATCGTTCGAGGGGGCGGAGCCCTGCTTCAATCGAATCGGTCAATTCCATCGGTGTTGTCGTCAGTGTGACGAGTGTCGTCAACATGACGAGATAGAAGAAACGGAGCGAGACGATCAAGCCCATCCGGACGCCTTCCGAATAAATCGCGAACGGACCGAATGCAATCAACTCCGTCCCGTCCCGATTAAAGAACAGTTGCAACAACAGTGTAAAAATGATGAGGAATAAAATCATCTTTAATCCATTCCATAAATACCGCCATGACAATTGAGACAGTCTCACGGCGAACAAGGTAAAGCCGAGCAAGAACACGTTCGTCCATAAGTTATCAGCCAAAAAGACGATTGGAATGAAGCCGAGGATGAACAACGTCTTGGCTCGCGCATCAAGTGTATGGAGCCATGAATGTCCGGGAATGTACTGTCCGATGATCATGTCGCTCTCCCCTTTCTCAATTCGAGCGCGATCCAGTCCGCCAATTCGCCTTCGGTCCGTAAGGCCGGTGTCGCGACACCGAACGCAGGGGCAAGCTCACTCGCGAAACGAAGCACATGTGGGATTTCAAGCTGGAGCCCTTTGACAAGCGCCTCATCTTTGAACAAGTCAAATGGATTCCCATCAAAGGCGACCTCGCCCCGTTCCATGACGACGACTCGTTCTGCGTACGCTAACACGTCGTCCATATCGTGCGAAACGAGAATGAGCGTCAAATCGAGTTCTTGTTTTAAGCGTTTGAATAGTGCCAGCATCTCACGACGGCCGAGCGGGTCGAGTCCAGCCGTCGGCTCATCTACGACGAGAACGTCAGGTCGACTAGCGAGCACGCCGGCAATGGCGACGCGACGCATCTGTCCGCCCGAGAGATCGAACGGGGAACGGCCCCATAACGTTTCATCCAGGCCGACGAGGCGTAACGCAGCATGAGCCCGCTCTTTCGCTTCGTCTTCAGACGCCCCAAAGTTTCGTGGACCAAACATGACGTCGCGTTCGACCGTCTCTTCAAATAGTTGATGCTCCGGATATTGAAAGACGAGCCCAACGCGGCGCCGAAGCGGTAGCAGGCTTTGCTTTTTGTCGCGACGCTTCGTAATCGCACGGACTTCGATGTCATCGACGACGACACGCCCTTTTGTCGGTCGCAGCAGTCCGTTCATATGTTGAACGAGCGTTGACTTGCCTGACCCAGTATGGCCAAGAAACGCAACAAGCGCCCCCGACGGAATCATTACATTCACATCGCGCAGCGCGGTTCGTTCAAACGGAGTATTCAATTGATATTGGTAAGTCACTTCTTCAATGCTAATCGGCATAGATGGTTCACCAACTCCGAATGTTGTAGCATCAGACGATCGAGTGGTATGCCCCGTTCCTTCAGTTCGAGTTGCATCCGGACAATAAACGGTACGTCGAGCTGAATGGCTCGTAACGCCTCCGGATTTTGAAACACGTCTTCGGGTGTACCGGTCATCGCAATCTTGCCTTTTGACAATGCAATGATACGGTCGGCAAACAACACTTCGTCGAGCTCGTGGGTAATGGCGACAACGGTCATCCCTTCTGAGACGAGCTGTTGTACCGTTTCAATCACCTCTTTGCGCCCAATCGGGTCGAGCATTGAGGTAGCTTCATCGAGCACGAGGACATGCGGGCGCATTGCGAGTGCCGAAGCAATCGCAACGCGCTGCTTTTGTCCACCGGATAACTGATGCGGTTCACGGTCCGCTAGTTCCGATAATCCAACGCGCGCTAGACTGTCATCAATTCGACGAACCATTTCTTGACGTGGAAGTCCCATGTTTTCGAGAGAAAATGCCACATCATCGCGCACGGTCGCCCCGACAAACTGGTTGTCAGGATTTTGGAAGACGACACCGATCCGTTTCCGAACGTCCCACACGTCTGTGGCGTCCGTTGGATCGAGTGTCTCAACCCGGACTTCTCCTTCTTGAGGAAGCAAAAGCCCATTCCACAACTTCGTCAAAGTCGACTTGCCAGAACCGTTATGGCCAACGATAGCGAGCCATTCCCCTTTGTATACGTCGAGTGACAGCCCGTTTAAGGCTGGCTCGGTTTGTCCCGGGTAACGAAACACGATATCGCGTACCATAATTTGAGATTCCATCTGCCGACTCCTTTCCGATGTGGAAACAGGGCAATACGTCACCGCATGCCCTGTTGACTGCCTAATGAATTAGACGAGTTCGATGATTACGACTTCTGCACCGTCACCGCGGCGTGGGCCGACTTTCATGATGCGTGTGTATCCACCTTGACGTTCAGCGTAGCGTGGTGCCACGTCTTCGAACAATTTTTGGATTGCGTCTTTTTCTCCAGCGTTCTCTTTACGAACGAATGAAGCTACTTGACGACGGGCATGAAGATCGCCACGTTTCCCAAGAGTGATCAATTTTTCAACGACTGGGCGAAGTTCCTTCGCTTTTTGTTCAGTTGTTTGAATGCGCTCGTTGATAATAAGGTCAGTTGCAAGATCACGTAAAAGTGCCTTACGTTGTGAGCTTGTACGGCCGAGTTTCGAATAAGCCATTACATTTCCCTCCTTCGGTTGAACTTAGTCTTCTTTACGCAAGCCCAAACCGAGCTCGTCCAACTTGAGTTGAACTTCTTCGAGTGATTTACGTCCGAGGTTACGAACTTTCATCATCTCTTCCTCTGATTTGTTTGCGAGTTCTTGAACAGTGTTGATGCCCGCGCGCTTCAAGCAGTTGTACGAACGAACTGAGAGATCGAGTTCTTCGATCGTCATTTCGAGTACTTTTTCTTTTTGGTCTTCTTCTTTCTCGACCATAATTTCTGCATTGAGAGCCTCGTCAGTCAAGCCAACAAAGATGTTCAAGTGTTCTGTCAAAATTTTCGCCCCGAGCGATACCGCTTCTTCCGGACGGATTGAACCATCTGTCCACACGTCTAATAGAAGCTTATCGAAGCTAGCATCTTGACCGACACGTGTTTTATCTACTTCGTAGTTCACGCGTTGAATCGGTGTGTAGATCGAATCGATTGGAATAACGCCAATCGGCATATCATCACGTTTGTTATCTTCTGCCTGGACGTAACCACGACCACGGCGAGCAGTCAAACGCATGCGAAGCGTCGCGTTGTCAGCGAGAGTCGCGATGTGGAGCTCAGGATTCAAGATTTCAACGTCGCTATCATGGGTAATGTCTGCCGCAGTGACAGCACCGGCACTTGAAACGTTAATCTCAAGCGTTTTCTCTTCGTCCGAGTACACTTTGAGAGCCAACTTCTTGAGGTTTAATACGATTTGCGTGACGTCTTCGACGACTCCGTCAATCGTAGAGAACTCATGAAGAACGCCATCGATTTGAACCGCTGTTACCGCTGCACCAGGGAGCGATGACAAAAGAATTCGACGTAGTGAGTTGCCGAGAGTAGTGCCATATCCACGTTCAAGCGGTTCCACCACGAATTTACCAAACGTAGCATCCTCGCTGATTTCGACCGTTTCGATCTTTGGTTTTTCAATCTCGATCATCTGAACCCCTCCTTGAGTGTATCCTGCCATGCAGCGCGAGCTGCATTGTATATGCTGTTTGTGCTAGGTAAGCCCTTCACACGCACAAGCGATTATACGCGGCGACGTTTCGGAGGGCGGCAACCGTTGTGCGGAACTGGTGTTACGTCACGGATTGCAGTTACTTCAAGACCAGTAGCTTGGAGGGCACGGATAGCCGCTTCACGTCCAGCACCAGGACCTTTAACGTTAACTTCTACTGTACGCATACCGTTGTCCATTGCAACTTTCGCTGCAGTTTCAGCAGCCAATTGTGCTGCGAACGGAGTCGATTTACGTGATCCTTTAAATCCAAGGTTACCAGAAGTAGCCCATGAGATCGCGTTACCTTGCGTGTCAGTGATTGTAATGATTGTGTTGTTGAATGTAGAGCGGATGTGTACCACACCGACTTCAACATGTTTTTTGACTTTACGTTTTGAACGTACATTTTGCTTACGTTTCGCCATTGTTCAATTCCCTCCTTTACTTCTTCTTGTTCGCTACTGTACGGCGTGGGCCTTTACGAGTACGCGAGTTGTTCTTCGTGTTTTGTCCGCGAACAGGGAGACTACGACGGTGACGAACACCGCGATATGCGCCGATCTCGATCAAACGTTTAATGTTGAGTGAAACTTCACGGCGAAGGTCACCTTCAACTTTAATTCCGTCAATTGCTTCACGGATACGGTTGATTTCGTCTTCTGTAAGATCACGTGTGCGTGAATCTTCAGATACGTTTGCAGCCTTCAAAATTTCTTGTGCTCTTGTTTTACCAATACCAAAGATGTATGTGAGCGAAATAACGATACGTTTTTCGCGTGGAATATCTACACCAGCAATACGTGCCATGTGTGCACCTCCTCTTAGATTAACCTTGTTTTTGTTTGTGTTTCGGGTTTTCGCAAATTACCATTACTTTACCCTTACGACGAATAACTTTACATTTTTCGCAGATCGGTTTTACCGACGGTCTTACTTTCATGATTATACCCTCCTCCTGGAAAAATCGGAGTTACTTGTAACGGTACGTAATCCGCCCGCGAGTCAAGTCGTACGGAGACAACTCGACAGTTACGCGGTCACCTGGAAGGATTCGAATGTAGTGCATCCGAATTTTCCCTGAGACGTGCGCGAGCACCGTGTGGCCGTTTTCTAACTCCACTTTAAACATTGCGTTTGGAAGTGGTTCGACAACAGTGCCTTCCACTTCAATGACATCTTGTTTCGCCATCATTTATTCCCCTTTCTATATGAAGATATTTAGGAGCACAGACGATCTATCGCATTGTACTGTGAGAGAAGGATCCGTAACGGATCAGCACGAAGCAATAGAGCCTCATTCACCGGAATCGAGTTTCGTTAAAATCTCGTATCCATCGTCTGTGATGGCGATGGTGTGCTCAAAGTGGGCGCACATGCTACCGTCCACTGTCACAACTGTCCAGTTGTCAGCCAGTGTCCGAACATAGCGTTGACCAGCGTTGACCATTGGTTCAATGGCTAACGTCATTCCAGTCTTCAGGCGCGGCCCTTTCCCCGGTGGACCATAGTGCGGAATTTGCGGTTCTTCATGCAAATTTTGTCCGACACCATGACCGACGTATTCGCGGACGACAGAGAAATCATGAGATTCCACATACGCTTGAATCGCATGCGAAATGTCTGTCAAACGCTGTCCAGCCTTAGCGTGCTCCAATCCTTTATACAGACTTTCTTCAGTCACGTCAAGTAACTGCTGTGTCTCTTCCGAGATTGTTCCCACTGGATACGTCCAAGCGGAATCTCCATGGTATCCGTTATAGTAGGCACCGATGTCGATCGAGATGATATCCCCATCGTTCAATACCCGTTTTCCGGGAATCCCATGAACAAGCTCTTCGTTCACTGAAGCACAAACGCTACCGGTAAACCCGTTATAGCCTTTGAACGACGGTGTCGCACCTTGGCTGCGAATGTATTCTTCCGCGATCCGGTCGAGCTCAAGCGTCGTAATACCTGGTTTGATGTGCTCTTTGAGCACCTGGTGTGTTCGAGCAACAATTTGCCCAGCCTCACGCATAATCGCTATTTCACGAGGCGTCTTCGTGATGATCATTCAGTACCACCGAGTAACGCTTTGACATCGGCGTATACGACATCGATTGGACGATCTCCATCCAATGTACGAAGATACCCTTTTTCAGCGTAAAAGTCAATGAGTGGTTTCGATTGCTCGATGTTGACGTCAAGGCGACGGCGGACCGTTTCCTCTTTATCGTCTTCACGTTGCATGAGAGCCGACCCATCCACATCACAGATGCCTTCCACTTTAGGTGGGTTGAAGATCACGTGATATGTCGCACCACACGTCGGGCAGATCCAACGACCTGTCAAACGCGGGACGAGAATTTCCGCATCCACATCGATATTCACGACATGGTCAATCTGTTTTCCCAAATCTTTAAGCAAACTTTCGAGTGCCTCTGCTTGAGCAACAGTACGCGGGAATCCATCGAGCAGGAAGCCGTTTTTCGTATCATCTTGACTCAAGCGTTCGCGTACGATTCCGATTGTTACCTCATCCGGTACGAGTTCGCCTTTATCCATGAACGATTTTGCTTCTTTGCCGAGTGGCGTTCCGCCTTTGATTGCCGCACGAAACATGTCGCCTGTCGAAATGTGTGGGATTTGGTACTCTTCAACGATTTTAGCCGCTTGAGTCCCTTTCCCTGCACCCGGTAAGCCCATGAGTACTAGATTCATCTCAGTTAGCCTCCAGTTTTGATTTTCACAACACGTCGTAAACACGACAGGAAGGAAGGGTGTACCCTTCCTTCCGCTTTAACGGATAAAGCCTTTGTAGTGTCGTTTTACGAGTTGACTCTCGATTTGTTTCATCGTTTCGAGGGCTACCCCGATGACGATCAACAAGCTCGTTCCTCCGATTTGCACCGAAGTTGGGAGACCGGCAAGCTTAATGAAGATTGTCGGCATGATCGCTACGAGCGATAAGAAAATCGCTCCGAAGAAAGTCAATCGATAAAGCAACTTCGTGATGTACTGTTCTGTTTGCGCCCCAGGACGAATCCCAGGAATATAGCCACCTTGCTTCTGCAGGTTTTCTGCCATCTGTTCAGGGTTTACCTGAATGAATGTATAGAAGTAAGCGAACGCGATGATGAGCGCTACGTAGATCGACATTCCGATTGGAGACGTCGTATCGAAGTAAGTCTGCAACTTCTGCGTCGTTTCCGGAGAAGCAATGAAGCTTGCAACAGTTGGTGGTGTCACCATGAAGGAAATCGCGAAGATGACCGGGATGACACCGGCAGCGTTTAGTTTGATTGGCAAATGCGTTGACTGTCCGCCCACAGGGGTACGGTTCGCCGTGCGTTTTGCGTATTGAATCGGAATTTTGCGAGCGGCCTGTTGAACATAAATGATCCCCATGGTCACTGCAAGAATGACGAGCAATAGCACAACCAAGTAAACGATGTTAATGAATAACGCGTCTCCAGCATTTTGGAGCTTCGTTTCATAAATCTGCGTAAAGATTCTTGGGAACCCAGCGACGATACCGGCGAAGATAATGATGGAAATACCATTCCCAACACCTTTCTCCGTCGTCATCTCACCAAGGAACATCAAGAACGCCGTACCTGCAGTCAGCACGATCGCGATCACGAAATAGGTTGCCGTGCCCCACGTCTCGTTGACGAGACCTGGATAGAGGCGGTTAAACCCGAACGACAATGACGTCGCTTGGATAAACCCTAACATGATCGTCCCATAGCGCGTGACCGTCGCTAGCTTTTTACGCCCAGACTCGCCTTGTTTTGCCCATTCGGCAAACTTCGGAACGACGTCCATTTGTAAGAGCTGCACAACGATCGATGCCGTGATGTACGGCATGATCCCCATTGCGAACAGGGAGAAGTTCTGTAAAGCATTTCCTCCAAACAAGTTCAAGAAGTCTAAAAGACCACCTGAGTCAAAACGCAACACATCCGTATTCACCATCGGCACCGGGATATGGGCCCCGATGCGGAAAATGATGATGATTGCGAGTGTGAAGAGAATACGCTGTCGAATATCTTTCACGCGCCACATATTGGAGATCGTCTGAAACATCAGATCACCTCAACTGAACCGCCAGCTGCTTCGATCGCTTCTTTCGCTGCACCCGAGAATTTGTTGGCTTTTACAGTCAATTTTGTTTCAAGCTTGCCGTTAGCAAGTACTTTGATTCCGTCTTTAGCAGAGCTGACAACACCAGTCTCAATTAAGAGTTCTGGAGTAACTTCAGTACCTGCCTCGAAACGGTTAAGCGTGTCTAGGGAAACAACTGCATACTCTTTACGAGTAGGGTTGTTGAAACCGCGTTTTGGAAGACGACGGTAAAGTGGGTTTTGCCCACCTTCGAATCCTGGACGAACGCCACCGCCCGAACGAGCTTTTTGACCTTTATGTCCACGGCCAGAAGTTTTACCGTTACCAGTCGCCATACCGCGACCGACACGGTTGCGTTCGTGACGCGAACCTGGAGTTGGCTTCAATTCATGGAGTTTCATAGTGGCACCTCCTTATTTAGTAAGATCTTTATTATTCGTTGATTTCGTTTACAGTCACAAGGTGCGACACTTTTTTGATCATACCGCGCATCGCTACGTTGTCAGGGACAACGACAGTCTGATGCATTTTACGAAGACCAAGTGTACGTACTGTTACACGCTGATCTTCCGGACGACCAATAGTGCTGCGTGTGAGGGTGATTGCGAGTTTCGCCATGTCTAATTCCCTCCCTTATTTAAGAAGTTCTTCTACGCTTTTACCGCGTAGTTTAGCAACTTCCTCTGCTTTTTTAAGCTCTGTCAAGCCTTTAACCGTCGCACGGACGATGTTGATTGGTGTGTTAGATCCAAGCGATTTCGAAAGGATGTCACCTACACCTGCGAGTTCGAGCACTGCACGAACTGGACCACCAGCGATAACCCCAGTACCTTCAGAAGCTGGTTTCATGAATACACGACCTGCTCCGAATACTCCTGTGATTTCGTGTGGAATTGTTGTACCGACCATCGGTACTTGAACCATGTTTTTCTTAGCGGCTTCAATAGCCTTGCGGATCGCTTCTGGCACCTCTTGTGCCTTACCTGTACCGAAACCGACGTGACCATTTTTGTCACCTACGACGACGAGAGCGGCGAAACGGAAGCGACGGCCACCTTTCACGACTTTCGCGACGCGGTTTACGGTAACAACGCGTTCTTCAAGTTGTTCCATGTTAACGTCTAACTGGCGCATCGAGTGTCCCCTCCTTTTTGTTAGAATTTAAGACCTGCTTCACGAGCTGCTTCAGCAACAGCTTTGACGCGGCCATGATAGAGGTATCCACCACGGTCGAACACAACAGTGTCGATACCTTTCTCGAGTGCACGTTCAGCTGCAAGTTTACCAACAGCTTTCGCTGCTTCAACGTTGCCGCCGTTTGTAAGATCGAGAGCTTTATCTTTCGAAGATGCTGACACAAGCGTTGTTTGTGCTGCATCATCGATGAGTTGAACGTAGATGTGCTTGCTCGAGCGGAATACGTTCAAACGTGGACGAGCTGCTGTCCCCGTGATCGTACGACGTACACGAGCATGACGTTTCTTACGAACTGCATTTTTGTCTGCTTTTGTGATCATTTATGCCACTCCTTTCCGTTCATTTCGTGACGAATTACTTACCAGTCTTACCTTCTTTACGGCGAATACGTTCATCAGAGTAACGAACACCTTTACCTTTGTAAGGTTCTGGAGCACGGTACGAGCGGATTTGAGCTGCAACGTGACCGACGCGCTCTTTGTTAATCCCTTTTACGATGATTTGCGTGTTTGAAGGAACTTCGATCTCGATACCTTCTTCAGCAACGTACTCGATTGGGTGCGAGTAACCGAGGCTGAGGACGAGTTTGTTACCTTGCTTAGCTGCACGGTAACCAACCCCTGAGATCTCAAGTGTTTTCTGGAATCCGTTAGACACACCTTCCACCATGTTGGCGATAAGGGCACGTGTCGTCCCGTGGATCGTACGGTTCTCTTTCGAGTCATCCGGACGAACGACGTTCAATTCGTTCTCTTCAACTTTGATTTCCAAGGCTGGGTTAGCTGAAAGCGAAAGTTCACCTTTAGCACCTTTTACTGTGACCGTGTTGTCTTCTGCAACCGTGACAGTAACGCCAGCTGGAATCGTAACTGGTTTTTTACCAATACGTGACATTGATTACACCTCCGTTCTTGTTAGAAAAGTGACTTACCAGATGTAGGCGAGCACTTCGCCGCCGACTTGTTGTTGGCGAGCTTCTTTATCAGTCATAAGACCTTTTGATGTCGAAAGAACTGCGATACCGAGTCCTCCGAGTACTTTTGGTACTTCATCAGCTTTTGCGTATACACGAAGACCTGGTTTCGAAATGCGTTTGAGACCAGTGATAACACGTTCGTTGCTTGCTCCGTATTTAAGGAACAGACGAAGTGTACCTTGCTTAGCGTCCTCGATATATTCAACATCGCGAATGAAACCTTCACGCTTGAGGATCTCTGCAACCTCACGTTTGATATTAGAAGCTGGAAGCTCTAATTTTTCATGGCGAACCATGTTAGCGTTACGGATACGTGTAAGCATATCTGCAATTGGGTCTGTCATTACCATGCGATGTACCTCCTTTCACACTGTTAGTGGATTACCAGCTTGCTTTTTTAACACCAGGGATTTGACCTTTGTATGCAAGATCACGGAACTTGATACGGCTGATCCCGAATTTACCCATGTAACCATGTGGACGACCTGTGATACGGCAACGGTTATGAAGACGTACAGGTGAAGAGTTACGTGGCAATTTGCTGAGTCCGATGTAGTCGCCTTCAGCTTTCAATTGTGCACGTTTCTCAGCGTACTGGGCAACGAGTTTCTCGCGTTTGTGTTCGCGATTCACCATTGACTTTTTAGCCATGTTGTCGACCTCCCTTTAGATTATTTTTGGAATGGCATTCCGAGAAGTGTGAGCAATTCACGAGCTTCTTCGTCTGTGTTCGCTGTTGTAACAACAACGATGTCCATACCGCGTACTTTCGTTACTTTATCGTAATCGATCTCAGGGAAAATAAGTTGCTCTTTCACACCAAGCGTGTAGTTACCGCGTCCGTCGAATGCTTTCTTCGATACACCGCGGAAGTCACGTACACGTGGAAGTGAAACAGTTACCAATTTGTCGAGGAAATCGTACATACGCTCGCCACGAAGAGTAACCTTCGCACCGATTGGCATGCCTTCACGAAGTTTGAAACCAGCGATTGATTTCTTAGCCTTCGTTACGAGTGGTTTTTGACCAGAAAGAATTGATAATTCTTCCACTGCCATGTCAAGAGCCTTCGAGTTCGAAACAGCGTCACCTACACCCATGTTGATGACGATCTTGTCGACCTGCGGGACTTGCATGACTGAGTCATAGTTGAATTTATCCATCATCGCTTTCACGATGTCGCTTTTATACTTCTCTTGCAAACGGTTCATAGTCGAATGGACCTCCTTTCGTCACGTTCTTCTTATTTATCGAGTACTTCGCCCGATTTCGCGACACGAACTTTTTTACCATCGACTACTTTGAAACCAACGCGAGTCGGTTTGCCCGTTTTAGGGTCGAGTGGCATGACGTTCGAGACGTGAATTGGTGCTTCGATTTCAAGGATACCGCCTTGTGGATTCGCTTGTGATGGTTTCGAGTGTTTTTTAATCACGTTGATACCTTCTACGACTACGCGGTTCTTGCTTGGCATAGCTTTGAGGATAACCCCTTGCTTGCCTTTATCTTTACCAGACATTACCTGGACTGTATCGCCTTTTTTAACATGCATCGTTTTGCGCACCTCCTTATAGGATTGAAATTGGAAATTAAAGTACTTCCGGTGCCAACGAAACGATCTTCATGAATTCTTTTTCACGAAGTTCACGTGCAACTGGCCCGAAGATCCGAGTGCCGCGTGGGCTCTTGTCATCTTTGATGATGACTGCTGCGTTCTCATCGAAACGGATGTACGAACCATCTTTACGACGAGCGCCGCGTTTTGTACGAACGACAACTGCTCTGACAACGTCACCTTTTTTAACAACGCCACCTGGTGTTGCTTGTTTTACCGTCGCGACGATGATGTCACCGATGTTGGCAGTCTTACGACCTGAACCACCGAGGACTTTAATTGTCAACAGTTCACGCGCGCCAGAGTTGTCTGCTACTTTCAAGCGAGATTCTTGTTGAATCATGCGAGTGTACCTCCCTCCGGATGTTTATAGATCCGAACTGTTATTAGATGATTACTGATTCTTCTACTACTGTTACGAGACGGAAACGTTTGTCTTTAGAAAGCGGACGTGTTTCCGCGATGCGGACGACATCGCCGATTTTAGCGACATTGTTCTCATCGTGCGCTTTAAATTTCTTCGTGTAGTTTACACGTTTGCCATAAAGCTTATGACGTACTTTTGTTTCAACTGCAACGACGATCGTTTTGTCCATTTTGTCAGACACGACGCGTCCAGTGAGTACTTTACGCTTATTGCGTTCCATGAGTGTTACCTCCTCTTAAAGAATCCGATTAGATTAGCCGTTGTTGATGCCGAGTTCGCGTTCACGAAGAATCGTTTTAGCACGCGCAATCGACTTGCGTACTTCACGGATACGAGCAGGATTCTCAAGCTGACCTGTAGCTAATTGGAAACGAAGGTTAAAGAGTTCTTCTTTCCACTCGCCTACTTTACCGTTGAGCTCTTCAGTTGTTGATTGACGGAGATCAGTTGCTTTCATTCGTATCACCACCATTTTCTTCACGTTTCACGAACTTACATTTCACTGGAAGTTTGTGCGCTGCAAGACGAAGTGCCTCACGTGCAACTTCCTCAGATACACCCGCGATTTCGAACATTACTTTGCCAGGCTTAACTACAGCTACCCAGCCTTCTGGAGCACCTTTACCCGAACCCATTCGGACTTCGAGAGGCTTTTTCGTGTATGGTTTGTGTGGGAAGATCTTGATCCACACTTTACCACCACGTTTCATATAACGTGTCATTGCGATACGTGCTGATTCGATTTGACGGTTTGTGATCCAGCTCGCTTCGAGCGATTGGAGACCGAATTCACCGAAATGTACTGTTGTGCCGCGTTTTGCATTTCCGCGCATTTTACCACGGTGTACACGACGATATTTCACGCGTTTAGGTAACAACATAGTGTGTTGCCTCCTTCCTGAAAGAGTGTTTATTATTCAGCGTTTTTAGCTGTGTTGTTTTTTGTTGGAAGAACTTCACCATGGTACAACCAGACTTTAATTCCGATTTTACCATAAGTTGTGTCAGCTTCAGCTGTTCCGTAATCGATATCGGCACGGAGTGTGTGAAGTGGAACTGTTCCTTCCGAGTACTTCTCTGAACGAGCGATATCAGCGCCACCAAGACGACCAGAAACTTCTGTTTTGATCCCTTTGATGCCAGTGCGCATCGAACGTTGGATTGATTGTTTCATTGCACGACGGAATGACACACGGCCTTCCAATTGACGAGCGATGTTTTCAGCAACAAGTTTAGCGACAGCGTCCGCGTTTTTCACTTCAACAACGTTGATGTGAACACGTTTGCCTTCAGCAAGCTTGATGATGTTTTTGCGGAGTGACTCGATTTCCGAACCACCCTTACCGATAACCATACCTGGTTTCGCAGTGTGAAGCGAAATGTTCACGCGATTTGCAGCGCGTTCGATTTCTACTTTAGAAATACTAGCATCCTTCATTTTGTTTTCGATGTATTCACGAATAACGAAGTCTTCATGAAGGAGATCTGCGTAGTCTTTCTCAGCGTACCAACGCGAATCCCAGTCTTTGATAATACCAACGCGAAGACCGTGCGGATTTACCTTTTGACCCACTACATATCCCTCCTTATTTCTCAGTTACCACGATGTGGATGTGGCTTGTGCGTTTGTTAATACGGCTTGCGCGACCCATCGCACGTGGGCGGAAGCGTTTGAGTGTTGGACCTTCGTTGACGTAGATTTCCGACACCACAAGGTTCTCAATATTCATATCGTAGTTGTGCTCTGCGTTTGCAATCGCTGACTTCAATACTTTTTCAACGATTGGCGACGCTGCCTTGTTCGTGTGAGCAAGGACAGAGAGCGCTTCGCCGACTTGTTTCCCGCGAATTAAGTCTACAACGAGACGTGCTTTGCGAGGAGCAAGACGGACCATATTAGCTGATGCTTTAGCTTGCATGGATTTGACCTCCCCTCAAATTACCGTTTCGTTTTCTTGTCTGATCCGTGACCTTTGTACGTGCGTGTTGGAGCGAATTCACCAAGTTTGTGACCGACCATGTCTTCTGTCACGAATACTGGTACGTGTTTACGACCATCGTGTACACCGAACGTGTGACCCATGAATTCTGGGAAGATTGTCGAGCGACGTGACCAAGTTTTGATGACTTGCTTCTCACCAGATTCGTTGAGTTTGTCAACTTTAGCGAGCAAATGGTGATCTGCGAATGGACCTTTTTTCAAGCTGCGACCCATGATAGAACCTCCCTTTGGAATGATTCGGGAACGGCTCTTTCGAACCGCCCGAGAATCATGTAGTAATTATTTCTTGCGACGACGAAGAATGTACATGTCGCTCGATTTGTTTTTCTTACGAGTTTTAAGACCAAGAGCTGGTTTACCCCAAGGAGTAAGTGGGCCCGAACGACCGATTGGCGCACGACCTTCACCACCACCGTGTGGGTGATCAACCGGGTTCATTACAGAACCACGTACTGTTGGGCGTTTGCCTAACCAACGTGAACGTCCTGCTTTACCGATGTTTACGAGTTCGTGTTCTTCGTTACCAACTGAACCGACTGTCGCGCGGCAAGTGCCGAGGAACAAGCGTGATTCACCTGATTGAAGACGAACGATGACGTACTTGCCGTCACGTCCTTGGATTTGTGCCGATGCACCAGCCGCACGAACAAGCTGACCGCCCTTACCAGGCTTAAGCTCGATGTTGTGGATAGTAGTACCGACAGGGATGTTCACGAGTGGAAGAGCGTTCCCCACTTTGATATCCGCCTCAGGACCAGACATGATTTCCATGCCTACTTTGATGCCCTTAGGAGCGAGGATGTAACGTTTCTCACCATCTGCATAGTTGATGAGGGCGATGTTCGCTGAACGGTTTGGATCGTATTCGATCGTAGCAACGCGTCCGACGATGCCATCTTTGTTACGTTTGAAATCGATGATACGGTATTTGCGTTTGTGCCCGCCACCTTGGTGACGTACAGTCAAACGACCTTGGTTGTTACGACCGCCTTTTTTCGAAAGCTTTTCAGTTAACGATTTTTCAGGACGGTTCGTTGTGATCTCTGCAAAGTCGAGAGATGTCATGTTACGGCGACCGTTAGTGGTCGGCTTAAACTTTTTAATTGCCATCGAGGATTCCCTCCTTTTCTTCTAAGGTAGTAAATTAACCGAGGAAGTCGATTGTGTTGCCTTCAGCAAGGGTTACGATCGCTTTTTTACGACGAGCTGTGTAACCAGAGTGACGACCGACACGTTTCGCTTTCGGTTTCATGTTCATTGTGTTTACCGAAGCAACTTTCACATTGAAGATTGTTTCGATAGCGTACTTCACTTGCGATTTAGTCGCTTTAACGTCGATCTCGAAAACGTATTTGTTAGCTTCCATGAGGCTAACAGAACGCTCAGTGATGATAGGACGTTTGATGATATCGTATGCTTGAGCCATTATGCAAGCACCTCCTCTACCTTCGCAACCGCATCTTTAGTGAAGATGACTTTGTCGTTAGCAACGAGGTCAAGAACGTTAACGCCTGCTGCCTCGATCACAGTCACTCCTGGGATGTTACGAGCTGCGAGAGCGATAGTCTCATTGTAGTCCGCTGTGACTACAAGAGCCTTACGTTCTACTGACAAGCTGTTCAAAACAGCAGCCATGTCTTTTGTTTTTGGTGCATCGAAAGCAAGGCCTTCGAGGACGATCATTTCGTTGTTTTTCACTTTCGACGAAAGCGCCGAGAGAAGTGCTAAACGACGAACTTTTTTAGGAAGCTTGTAAGAGTATGAACGTGGTGTTGGACCGAAGACTGTACCACCACCAACCCATTGTGGTGAGCGGATAGAACCTTGGCGCGCACGACCAGTTCCCTTTTGTTTCCATGGTTTACGGCCGCCACCGCGTACTTCCGAGCGACCTTTCGTATCGTGAGTACCTTGACGGCGTGATGCTTGTTGCATGACGATCGCGTCGTAAAGTACTGAGTCGTTAGGCTCGATACCGAAAATGGCTTCTGCCAATTCGATCTCGCCAACTTGTGAACCTGTTTGGTTAAGCAAAGCTACTTTAGGCATTCGTAATTCCTCCTTTCCGTGCAGTTAATTAGTTACCTTTTACCGCTGTTTTGATGATGACGTTCGACTTGCGAGCGCCTGGGATTGCGCCTTTAACGAGTACAAGGCCGCGTTCCGCGTCAACTTTGACAACTTCAAGGTTTTGAATCGTTTTACGCTCGCCACCCATTTGACCAGGAAGAAGCTTCCCTTTAAATACGCGGTTAGGAGCTACAGGACCCATCGAACCAGGACGACGGTGGTAGCGCGAACCGTGAGCCATTGGTCCACGTGATTGTCCGTGACGCTTGATCGCACCTTGGAATCCTTTACCTTTCGATGTACCTGTTACGTCTACTAATTCACCTGCAGCGAAAATGTCCGCCTTGATCTCTTGACCGATTTCGTATCCTTCTACTGAAGTACGAATCTCTTTCATGAAGCGCTTAGGTGTCGCGTTTGCTTTCGCAGCGTGACCTTTTGCCGGTTTGTTTTGACGTGATTCTTTGATGTCGCCGAAACCGAGTTGAACTGCTTCGTAACCGTCTGTTTCAACTGTTTTAAGTTGAAGCACAACGTTTCCTTCGACAGCAACTACTGTTACCGGTACGACTTCGCCTGCTTCGTTGAAGATTTGAGTCATACCAAGTTTTGTTCCTAAGATTCCTTTAGCCATGAGATACACCTCCTGTTTAATAATTATTGTCTCTTCTGGCTAGTATCTACTATATGAAGAATTAAAGTTTGATTTCGATGTCAACACCTGATGGTAATTCGAGGCGCATAAGCGCATCAACCGTTTTTGGTGTTGGGTTAACGATGTCGATCAAGCGTTTGTGTGTACGCATCTCGAACTGCTCACGAGCATCTTTGTACTTGTGAACCGCACGAAGGATCGTGTAGATCGATTTTTCAGTTGGAAGCGGGATTGGTCCCGAAACCTTTGCACCTGAACGCTTCGCAGTATCAACGATTTTCTCAGCTGATTGATCGAGTACGCGATGGTCGTATGCTTTTAAACGAATACGGATTTTTTCATTTGCCATGTAAGTTTCCCTCCTTTGTCGCCTATTTTTAAAAATAGACAGTTCTCCGCGGAAATTTCCACACCGGCCATGGCAAAGCTGCCTGGCGTGTCATAACCTCCCGCTTCATCGCAGCGTGCTTGTGTCAGCAGAGGTATCCGATCATTGCAAATCAACGATTGGACCCGATTTCTGCTGTAAAGTCTCTCACCACTCGCACAAACACTTAATCATTATATCGAATCTACATATGAAATGCAAGATTTGATTTTTAAATTACGCCGGATGTCTGATGAGTTGTTCAACGTTCACTAATGTAACAAGATTCGAACCCATTTGCAAGCTATTTTCCTTCTTTTGTTGAACTATTTGTTACAAGAACCGCCATGCCAACTCTACCTAGCGTTTCATACGTGCTCCGAAGCGTTCCGTGACGGATTCGATAACCGAGGCTGGGGCTCGTTTCAAGCAGGTTTGGACGATCGTTTCATTCATTGGATGAGTCTCGAAGTATTGGCTTAACCGTTCAAGCTTATCGATACGGTTCATTACCGTATACAGTACGACCCACTCTTCGAGATGCATCCAACTGCCGACCGGTTCAATATATGGATGTGTATAGATCCCATCGGTGCACTTCATCCGAAAGCTGGCCATCACATCAATGTCTCCGCCCTCGAACTCATATTCGCCAAAATAGGTCGTCACGTAATCTGGATGAGGCGTCGACTTGACTTTCTTTCCAGCACGGCTCAGTACTTGATCGACTCGCTCGAATTGATCCGGTTCGACAAACACATCCAAGTCGTTCGCCGTTTCAATTAGCCCATGATGCTTCAGTAACGTCGACCCACCGAACCGACACGCGATCCCGTTCAGCCGACATAACGTTTCGACTTGCTTCTCCATCTTCGTCTCCCCTTTCGTTCGACATATGTCCCATCTTACCACGTCTTGCCACAAAACAAAAAAGCAGCCCGCAAAATGCGGACTGCTTGAAAGGTCAGTGAATCAATCGATTACTCGATGATTTCAGTTACTGAACCAGCGCCTACTGTACGGCCACCCTCACGGATTGAGAAACGTGTTCCGTCTTCGATCGCGATTGTAGAAATCAATTCGATCGTCAACTCGATGTTGTCTCCTGGCATTACCATTTCAGTACCTTCTGGAAGGTGAACGATACCTGTTACGTCAGTTGTACGGAAGTAGAACTGCGGACGGTAGTTCGCGAAGAATGGCGTGTGACGGCCACCCTCTTCTTTAGAAAGAACGTAGATTGAAGCTTTGAATTTTGAGTGCGGCGTGATTGAACCTGGCTTAGCAAGTACTTGTCCACGCTCGATGTCTTCACGTGATACACCACGGAGAAGAGCACCGATGTTGTCGCCAGCTTCAGCGTAGTCGAGAAGCTTACGGAACATCTCTACACCAGTACATACAGTTTTCTTAGTTTCTTCTGTAAGACCAACGATTTCAACTTCGTCGTTGACGCGGAGAACACCACGCTCAACACGACCAGTCGCTACAGTACCGCGACCAGTGATTGAGAATACGTCCTCAACTGGCATCATGAATTCTTTGTCCGTGTCACGAACTGGCTCAGGGATGTACTCATCAACTGCGTTCATGAGTTCCATGATTTTTTCTTCCCACTGAGCTTCGCCGTTAAGCGCGCCAAGTGCTGAACCTTTGATTACAGGGAGGTCGTCGCCTGGGAAGTCATATTCAGAAAGAAGTTCACGGATTTCCATTTCAACGAGCTCAAGGAGTTCTTCGTCGTCAACCATGTCAACTTTGTTCATGAATACGACGATGAAAGGAACACCTACTTGACGTGAAAGAAGGATGTGCTCACGTGTTTGTGGCATTGGGCCATCAGTTGCCGAAACAACGAGGATCGCGCCGTCCATTTGTGCAGCACCAGTGATCATGTTTTTAACATAGTCAGCGTGACCTGGGCAGTCAACGTGTGCATAGTGGCGTTTTTCTGTTTCGTACTCGATGTGAGCTGTTGCGATTGTGATACCGCGCTCACGCTCTTCAGGAGCACCATCGATTGCGTCAAACTTTGTAGCTGTTTTCCCTTGTGCTTTTGAAAGTACAGCTGAGATCGCTGCAGTCAAAGTTGTTTTACCGTGGTCGACGTGGCCGATTGTACCAACGTTAACGTGCGGTTTAGAACGGTCGAATTTTTCTTTACCCATTCTAGATTCCTCCTCTATTAGACAATTAGTTTTTTATTTAACTAGGAAGACGTAGGCTACTTTTAACATACGTCCTCCTTAGCTTACAACAATCAATTAAGCGTTACAACCGTTATTAGCCGTTCGCTTTTTTGATGATTTCTTCTGCGATTGACTTCGGTACTTCTTCGTAGTGATCGAAGTGCATCGAGTACGTTCCGCGTCCTTGCGTACGTGAACGAAGCGATGTCGCATAGCCGAACATTTCTGAAAGTGGAACCATTGCTTTAACGACTTGAGCGTTACCGCGTGCTTCCATACCTTCTACGCGTCCACGGCGTGACGTGACGTCACCCATGATGTCTCCCAAGTATTCTTCTGGGATGACAACTTCAACACGCATCATTGGCTCAAGGATAACAGCTTTCGCTTGCTCCTTAAGTTGTTTAACCGCCATCGAAGCAGCAACTTTAAACGCCATCTCGTTCGAGTCGACATCGTGGTACGATCCGAAGACGAGGGCAGCTTTAACGTCAACTACTGGGTAACCAGCGAGGATACCGTTTTCGAGAGCTTCTTCAATCCCGTTTTGAACAGCTGGGACGTATTCACGTGGTACAACACCACCGACGATCTTGTTCTCGAATGCGAATCCAGCGCCTTCTTCGTTCGGCTCGAATTCTACGACAACGTGACCGTACTGACCGCGTCCACCAGATTGACGTACGAATTTCGAATCGATCTTCGCAGCGCCACGGATTGTCTCACGGTAAGCAACTTGTGGTGCACCGACGTTTGCTTCTACTTTGAATTCGCGACGCATACGGTCAACGAGGATATCAAGGTGAAGCTCACCCATACCAGAGATGATTGTTTGACCAGTCTCTTGGTTTGTTTCAGTGCGGAAAGTTGGATCCTCTTCTGCGAGTTTCGCGAGGGCTTGACCCATCTTGTCTTGGTCAGCTTTCGATTTAGGCTCGATAGCGACCGAGATAACTGGTTCTGGGAATGTCATTGACTCGAGAACGACGTTGTCTTTCTCTGAGCAAAGTGTATCACCAGTCGTAGTATCTTTGAGACCAACAGCCGCGGCGATGTCACCAGCGTATACCATTGGAATCTCTTCACGGCTGTTCGCGTGCATTTGAAGGATACGACCGAGGCGCTCACGCTTACCTTTAGTCGAGTTCTTCACATACGAACCAGCTTGTGCTGTACCAGAGTACACACGGAAGAACGTCAATTTACCGACGTAAGGATCCGTCATGACTTTGAACGCAAGTGCCGAGAACGGCGCGTCATCTGAAGGCTCACGCGTGATTTCTTCTTCTGTGTCGAGGTTGATCCCTTTGATTGACTCAACATCAACTGGTGATGGGAGGTAATCAACAACAGCGTTCAACATCAATTGAACACCTTTGTTTTTGAAGGCCGAACCAACGAGTACAGGGTAGAATTCTACGCTGAGTGTTGCTTTACGAATACCAGCTTTGAGTTCGTCGATTGAGATCTCTTCGCCTTCGAGGTATTTCATCATCAACTCTTCGTTGTAGTCTGCGACCGCTTCGATCAATTGACCGCGAAGTTCTTCAGCTTGGTCAGCCATGTCAGCTGGGAAGCCATCTGTTACTTCGATGTCAGTACCGAGGTCGTTCGAGTACATGTACGTCTTCATTTCGACGAGGTCGACGATTCCTTTGAATTCGTCTTCCGCACCGATTGGAAGTTGGATTGGGTGTGCATTTGCATGCAAGCGCTCGTGAAGTGTTTTCACCGAGTACAAGAAGTCCGCACCGATCTTATCCATCTTGTTGACGAATACGACACGTGGAACACCGTAAGTCGTCGCTTGACGCCATACAGTTTCTGTTTGTGGTTCAACACCTGACTGAGCGTCAAGTACTGCAACTGCGCCATCAAGTACACGGAGTGAACGTTCAACTTCAACCGTGAAGTCTACGTGTCCAGGTGTATCGATGATGTTTACACGGTGGCCATTCCACTGTGCAGTTGTCGCAGCAGAAGTGATCGTGATTCCACGCTCTTGCTCCTGCTCCATCCAGTCCATTTGTGAAGCTCCTTCATGAGTTTCACCAATCTTGTGGATACGACCTGTGTAATAAAGAATACGTTCAGTTGTTGTCGTCTTACCGGCATCGATGTGAGCCATGATCCCGATGTTACGAGTATTCTTTAGGGAGAATTCTCTTGCCATACTGGGTATTCTCCTTCCGCATGTGTTTTTCGTGTGCTGGCACACGATATGATTATACCCGAAAGCCACTCCATTAAGCCACCGCTTGGTGACGTGGAGTGGTCTTTACGTTTAACTTACCAACGATAGTGAGCAAACGCTTTGTTCGCTTCTGCCATCTTATGCATGTCTTCGCGTTTCTTAACAGACGCACCAGTGTTATTGGCTGCATCCATGATTTCATTCGCGATACGTTGCTCCATCGTTTTCTCGTTGCGGAGACGAGCGTAGTTCACGAGGTAACGAAGACCAAGTGTCGTACGGCGCTCTGGACGAACTTCAACAGGAACTTGGTAGTTTGCTCCACCAACACGGCGAGCTTTAACTTCAAGTACAGGCATGATGTTGTTCATTGCTTCTTCGAACACTTCCATAGGCTCTTTGCCTGAGCGTTCAGCGATGAGGCCAAATGCGTTGTAAATGATAGTTTGAGCTGTACCTTTTTTACCGTCTAACATGACACGGTTAATGAGGCGAGTTACCAATTTCGAGTTGTAGATCGGATCTGCGATAACGTCACGACGTTCTGCACGGTTTTTACGCATCCGAGTACCCTCCTTTCAAAATTTCAGTAGTTTTTAGTTTTGCGAGAATTACTTCTTCGCAGCTTTCGGACGTTTCGTACCGTATTTAGAACGGCCTTGCATACGTCCGTCAACACCTGCAGTGTCAAGCGCACCACGAACGATGTGGTAACGTACCCCTGGTAAGTCTTTTACACGTCCTCCACGGATAAGAACAACGCTGTGCTCTTGAAGGTTGTGGCCAATACCTGGAATGTACGCAGTCACTTCGATTTGGTTAGTCAAGCGAACACGAGCATACTTACGTAATGCCGAGTTCGGTTTCTTCGGAGTCATTGTACCAACACGTGTACAAACACCACGTTTCTGTGGCGAGCTCACGTTAGTTTGTGACTTGATGAAACTGTTGTAACCTTTGTTAAGTGCTGGAGAGTCAGATTTAACGACTTTCGATTTACGTCCTTTACGGACTAACTGGTTGATAGTAGGCATCTTTGAAGATCCTCCCTTCCTGAATTATGCTATTTTCTAGACCCACCGACCCGGGTGGTTCATTTAAGGTCATAACGAAACGCTTTTACGAGGCGTAGGCATTCCATGACCTCGCAAAAACGTGAGTTATACCTTGAAAGTGGCAATAATAGCAGCCAAACCTTTCCGAAGAAAGATCGGGTGACGTCCGAGTAGCTTGCCGACTGCTGGACACCGTTGTCATCGACAACAACCGATTGGCGGCACTAAATCATAGTAGCACCGCCAACCTATGCTGTCAAGACGTTTTTATTCTACAGTCGTGTCTTCGAGGACGGCTTTCGTCTCATCTTCTTTGAGCTGTACATCGCGGTAAACCGGCATCCCAGTACCAGCTGGAACGAGTTTCCCGATGATGACGTTCTCTTTGAGTCCGAGAAGATAGTCGCGCTTGCCTTTGATGGCAGCATCTGTCAACACACGAGTTGTTTCTTGGAACGAAGCGGCCGAGAGGAACGAATCTGTCTCAAGCGACGCTTTCGTGATTCCGAGAAGGACCGGTTTCGCTGTTGCCGGGCTCTTGCCTTCGCGGAGCGCATCTTTACATGCTTCTTTGAAGACGCTGATGTCGACGAGCGAACCAGGGAGGAGCGGCGTATCACCAGACTCGATGACTTTGACGCGGCGAAGCATTTGGCGAACCATAACTTCGACGTGTTTGTCGCCGATCTCTACCCCTTGCATCCGGTAAACTTTTTGTACTTCTTGGAGAAGGTAGTTTTGTACGCCAGATACACCACGGACGGCGAGCAATTCTTTCGGATCGATCGAACCTTCCGTGAAGACTTCCCCAGCTTCTACCGTATCTCCGATTTGAACACGAAGACGTGCTCCAAACGGAATCGTGTACGTACGTGTCTCGCTAAGTCCTTCGACCGTGAGTTCACGTTTGTCACGCGATTCTGTGAAATCGATGACCGTACCCGGGATTTCCGAGATGACCGCTTGCCCTTTCGGGTTACGAGCCTCGAATACCTCTTGGATACGCGGAAGACCTTGTGTGATATCATCTCCGGCTACCCCACCTGTGTGGAAGGTACGCATTGTAAGCTGCGTTCCTGGCTCACCGATTGATTGCGCGGCGATGATTCCGACAGCTTCGCCGACTTCAACGTTCGAGCCAGTCGCCAAGTTGCGGCCGTAACATTTTTTACATACGCCGTGTGACGTGTTACATGTAAAGGCTGTCCGGATTTCAACTCGTTCGATTCCAGCGTCGACGATGTCGCGAGCGAGATCTTCGGTAATCAATTGGTTCTTCTCGACCATGACTTCACCCGTTTCCGGATGTGCCACTGTCTCGAACGCTGTACGGCCGACGAGGCGGTCATACAAGTTTTCGATTTCTTCCGTGCCTTCGCGGAGAGCGGCGACGCGGATACCGCGGTCCGTTCCACAATCTTCTTCACGGATGATGACATCTTGGGCTACGTCAACGAGACGACGCGTCAAGTAACCTGAGTCAGCCGTCTTAAGGGCTGTATCGGCAAGACCTTTACGCGCACCGTGTGTCGAGATGAAGTATTCCTGTACCGTCAGACCTTCACGGAATGAAGATTTGATCGGAAGTTCAATGATGCGGCCAGATGGAGCGGCCATCAAACCACGCATCCCTGCGAGCTGCGTGAAGTTGGACGCGTTACCACGGGCACCTGAGTCAGACATCATGAAGATTGGGTTCAAGCGATTGAGGGATTTCATCAATCGTGATTGAATCTCATCTTTCGCTTCGTTCCAAGAGCGTACAACGCGCTCGTAACGCTCATCTTCAGTGATGAGACCGCGGCGGAATGACTTCATGATTTGATCGACTTGGGCTTGCGCTTCATCGAGAATTTCTTGTTTGTCCGGAAGAACGATGATATCAGCGATTCCGACCGTCACACCGGCTTTCGTCGAGTGTTTGAAGCCGAGATCTTTCATCCGGTCAAGCATGCGGCTTGTTTCAGTCGTTTCAAACTTCTGGAACACTTCCGCGATGACTTTTCCAAGGAATCCTTTTTTGAACGGTTCGATGAGTGGACGTGAGGCAATTTCTTCCGCCACGTTGGCACCTTTGTCGATGAAGTACTTATCAGGCGTTGCTTCCTGCAAGTTTTCCATCGTCGGTTCGTTCAAGTATGGGAACGTGTTCGGTAAAATCTCGTTAAAGATCATCTTACCGACCGTTGTGATCAACAATTTCTCGTTTTGCTCATCTGTGAACGTCGGGTTGTTAAGCGTCCGTGCTGGAAGAGCCACACGTGTATGCAAGTGGACGTAGCCATTTTGATACGCGATGAGCGCTTCGTTCACGTTCGACAACACTTTCCCTTGTCCGATGGCATCGTCGCGTTCAAGCGAGATGTAGTAGTTACCGAGGACCATATCCTGCGATGGTGTAACGACTGGTTTTCCATCTTTCGGGTTCAAGATGTTTTGCGCCGCGAGCATAAGAAGACGAGCTTCGGCTTGCGCTTCGGCAGAAAGTGGTACGTGGACCGCCATTTGGTCACCATCGAAGTCGGCGTTGTAGGCCGTACATACGAGCGGGTGAAGACGAATCGCACGACCCTCGACGAGAATCGGTTCGAAAGCTTGAATCCCTAGGCGGTGAAGCGTAGGGGCACGGTTCAAGAGAACCGGGTGCTCACGAATGACTTCTTCGAGGACGCCCCAGATTTCTGGTTGCATCTTCTCAATCTTACGTTTGGCGTTCTTGATGTTCGAAGCAATGCCGCGACCGACAAGTTCTTTCATCACGAACGGTTTGAAGAGTTCAAGCGCCATCTCTTTCGGGAGACCACACTGGTACATCTTCAAGTTCGGTCCAACGACGATAACTGAACGTCCTGAATAGTCGACCCGTTTACCAAGAAGGTTTTGACGGAAACGACCTTGTTTCCCTTTCAACATGTGTGAAAGTGATTTCAATGGACGGTTACCTGGACCTGTTACCGGACGACCACGACGACCATTGTCGATGAGGGCGTCAACCGCTTCTTGAAGCATACGCTTCTCGTTTTGCACGATGATGTTCGGCGCGCCGAGGTCGAGCAAACGTTTGAGACGGTTGTTACGGTTGATGACTCGACGATATAAATCGTTCAAGTCAGATGTCGCAAAGCGTCCACCGTCGAGCTGCACCATCGGGCGAAGCTCAGGCGGAATGACAGGAAGTACTTCGAGGATCATCCAATCTGGATCATTGCCTGATGTGAAGAATGCATCGAGCACTTCAAGGCGTTTGATCGCACGTGTACGACGCTGACCTTGAACTGTCTTCAATTCTTCGCGGAGTTCTCCGACTTCCTTCTCGAGTTGCACGTCTTGAAGGAGTGTCCGGATTGCTTCCGCACCCATGTCTGCTTTGAAGTCACTACCGTATTTTTCACGGTAGAGACGGTATTCTTTTTCCGAGAGAAGTTGTTTCTTCTCGAGCGGAGTGTCACCTGGCTCCGTCACGACGTACGACGCGAAGTAGATCACTTCTTCGAGTGCACGTGGTGACATGTCGAGAACAAGCCCCATTCGGCTTGGAATCCCTTTGAAGTACCAGATGTGCGAAACTGGTGCCGCGAGCTCGATATGGCCCATACGCTCGCGACGCACTTTCGCTTTCGTCACTTCAACGCCACAGCGGTCACAAATGACTCCTTTATAACGGATCCGTTTGTACTTTCCACAGTAACATTCCCAGTCTTTCGTAGGACCGAAGATTCGTTCACAGAACAATCCGTCCTTCTCTGGTTTGAGTGTACGATAGTTGATCGTTTCCGGCTTTTTGACTTCCCCGTAAGACCACGAACGGATCTTCTCAGGTGAAGCCAAGCCGATTTTCATATATTCAAATCGATTAACATCTACCAAGGGGCCGACCTCCCTTTTCGCCTTATTCCTCTTCCGTAACAGTCGGTTGAACGACTTGTTCTAACGCCGATGTTGCGTTCGGGATGTTGTCGTCATCTTCATCTTTCATTTCAACTTCTTCATCGTCCGCAGACATCATCTTGACTTCCATACCGAGCGCTTGGAGCTCTTTGATCAAGACGCGGAACGACTCAGGAACGCCCGCTTTCGGAACGCTCTCACCTTTCACGATGGCCTCGTATGCTTTCACACGGCCCACCGTGTCATCCGACTTGATTGTAAGGATCTCTTGGAGCGTGTAGGCTGCGCCGTACGCTTCAAGTGCCCATACTTCCATCTCACCGAAACGCTGTCCACCGAACTGTGCTTTACCACCGAGCGGTTGTTGTGTGACGAGCGAGTATGGTCCTGTCGAACGAGCGTGAAGTTTATCATCAACCATGTGCGCGAGTTTGATCATATACATGACACCGACCGAGACGCGGTTATCGAACGCTTCACCAGTACGACCGTCATAGAGACGAGTCTTGGCATCTTTGTCCATTCCAGCTTCTTCAATCGTTGCCCATACGTCTTCCTCACGCGCACCATCGAATACAGGTGTCGCCACTTTGATGCCGAGCTTTTTAGCCGCCATTCCAAGGTGGAGTTCGAGTACCTGACCGATGTTCATCCGTGATGGTACACCTAGTGGGTTAAGCATGATGTCAATCGGTGTGCCGTCCGGCATGTATGGCATGTCTTCTTCAGGGAGGATCCGCGAGATAACACCTTTGTTACCATGACGTCCCGCCATCTTATCCCCTTCGTGAATCTTACGTTTTTGAACGATGTAGACACGAACCATTTGGTTCACGCCTGGTGAGAGTTCGTCACCGTTTTCACGATCGAACACTTTGACGTCCAAGATGATGCCGTCGCCGCCGTTTGGTACACGGAGTGACGTATCACGGACTTCACGTGCTTTCTCACCGAAGATCGCGTGCAAGAGACGTTCTTCCGCCGTCAATTCAGTCACGCCTTTAGGCGTTACTTTACCGACGAGGATATCGCCATCCTTGACTTCCGCACCGATGCGGATGATTCCACGATCGTCCAAGTTGCGAAGCGCGTCATCGCCGACGTTTGGAATATCACGTGTGATTTCCTCAGGTCCGAGTTTCGTGTCGCGTGATTCTGACTCGTACTCTTCGATATGAATCGATGTGTACACGTCATCTTTCACGAGACGCTCACTCATGATGATCGCATCCTCATAGTTGTAACCGTCCCATGTCATGAAGGCGACAACGACGTTACGGCCGAGCGCGAGCTCACCCATATCCATCGATGGACCGTCAGCAAGGATTTCTCCTTTTTCGACACGGTCGCCAGCAGCGATGATCGGCTTCTGGTTGTAGCATGTCCCTTGGTTCGAACGAACATACTTTTGAAGTTTGTAGCGGTCAAGGTCACCCGACACCTCAGAACCGTTCACGTCAGACGTGCGGCGGACCAAGATTTCGCGCGCTGTGACACGCTCGACGACACCTGGGAATTTCGCGATAATCGCGGCTCCAGAGTCTTTCGCTGACACGTACTCCATACCAGTACCGATAATCGGTGAATCAGGTTGGAGAAGCGGTACAGCTTGACGTTGCATGTTCGCTCCCATGAGGGCACGGTTCGAGTCATCGTTCTCGAGGAACGGGATACATGCCGTCGCGGCAGAAACAACCTGTTTCGGCGAAACGTCCATGTAATCGACTCGGTTCGGCTCAACTGACAAGTTTTGTCCGCGGAAACGGCAAAGGACTTGTTCGTTGGCGAAACCGCCTTCTTCTGTGAGCGGCATGTTCGCCTGGGCGACGACGTAGAGATCTTCTTCATCCGCCGTCATATATTGAATCTCGCTCGTGACGAGACCTGTTTCTGGGTCGACTCGACGGTACGGTGCTTCGATGAAGCCGTACTCGTTTACTTTCGCATAAGACGAAAGCGAGTTGATGAGACCGATGTTCGGTCCTTCTGGTGTTTCGATTGGACACATCCGACCGTAGTGCGAATAGTGAACATCTCGAACTTCGAAACCGGCACGCTCACGTGTCAAACCACCCGGTCCAAGTGCAGAGAGACGACGCTTGTGCGTGAGCTCTGCGAGCGGGTTTGTTTGGTCCATGAACTGTGACAACTGCGAGCTACCAAAGAACTCTTTTAGCGACGCGATTACCGGGCGAATGTTGATGAGTGCCTGTGGTGTGATCGCGTTTTGATCTTGAATCGACATCCGCTCTTTAACAACACGTTCCATACGAGAAAGCCCGATCCGGAATTGGTTTTGGAGAAGTTCTCCGACTGAACGAAGACGACGGTTTCCTAGGTGGTCGATGTCATCTGTTGTTCCGACTTCGTGTAGCAAGTTAAAGAAGTAGTTGATCGATGCGATGATATCAGCCGGCGTGATGTGTTTCACGCTGCGGTCGATATTGCCGTTACCGATAATGTTCAAGATACGCTCTCCATCTGGGTCATCTGGTGAGATAACTTTGATCGATTGAAGACCGAACGGTTCACCTTCAGCGACGCCGCCTGTCGGCTCAGCATCCATATAACCGAGGCCGTTTTCCAAATGTGGAAGAACGCGGTCAAGGTTGCGACGATCGAGGATTGTTCCAGCTTCAGCGATGACTTCGCCTGTTTCTGGGTCAACGAGCGTCTCGGCCAATTTTTGACCGAAGAGACGGTTTTTAAGATGAAGTTTTTTGTTCATCTTGTAGCGACCGACGTTTGCAAGGTCGTAACGTTTTGGGTCGAAGAAACGAGATACGAGAAGTGACTTCGCGTTCTCAACCGTTGGTGGTTCACCAGGGCGGAGACGTTCGTAAATTTCGATCAACGCTTTTTCTGTTGATTCTGTATTATCTTTTTCAAGGGTATTGCGAAGATATTCATCATCCCCGAGAAGGTCGATAATCTCTTGGTCCGTACCGAATCCGAGGGCACGCAACAACACCGTTACCGGGATCTTACGGGTACGGTCGATACGAACGTAAACGATATCTTTGGCATCTGTCTCAAGTTCGAGCCATGCACCGCGGTTCGGAATGACTGTCGCACCGAAACCACGCTTACCGTTTTTATCGAGTTTGGCGTTGTAATAAACGCTCGGCGAACGAACAAGCTGGGAAACGATAACGCGTTCTGCACCGTTAATGATAAATGTTCCCGATTCTGTCATGAGTGGGAAATCTCCCATGAACACTTCTTGTTCTTTGAGCTCACCTGTTTCTTTGTTTTGTAGACGTACTTTTACGCGCAATGGCGCAGAGTAAGTAACGTCTCGCTCCTTCGATTCATCAATCGAATACTTCGGCTCACTGAGCGAATAATCGATGAACTCGAGCACAAGGTTTCCAGTGAAGTCGGAGATTGGCGAAATGTCCGTAAACATCTCTTTCAATCCTTCACGTAAGAACCACTCGTAAGAAGCAGTTTGAATTTCAATCAAATTCGGAAGCTCTAATACCTCACTGATACGGGCAAAGCTTCTTCTCTGACGGTGACGACCGTACTGAACAAGTTGACCAGTCAACTGATTCACCTCTCAGACCCCCAATTCTCTATCGAATTTTTCGGGCGTAATAATCGAACATTGTCATTGAATGTCGTCTCTTTTCCGCGTCTAAAAAGCGGCAAACGCGGCAGTTCAAGGCGAATTCCATTCCAATGGCATTTTATAATGTTAGCATATACGTTATAGCGAGTCAACAAGACTTCACCGTTTGTCAAGAGCGAATTGCTCGGAAAATGAAATAGCCTTTTTCTTTCACAACCGTCTCGACTTGACCAAACACATCTTCAAGCAACTTCTTGGCAGAAGGCGCTCCTTGTTTCTTTTGGATGACGACATAGAGCGCTCCACCTACGACGAGATGCGCATGCGCGCCTCGCAGAATCGTGTGGACCACTTGCTTTCCGGCCCGAATTGGCGGATTGGTCACGATTGCGGCGAACTGTTCGTCACCGACCGCGTCGTAAGCGTGGCTGAGCCGCGTCTCGATCGTCACTCCGTTCTGGGCGGCGTTTTGCTCTGACAAGGCAAGCGCTCGCTCGTTCACGTCGACGAGGAGTGCTTCACGCCCAGAGGCGTCGGCAAGCGAGATCCCCATCGGACCGTAGCCACAGCCCACATCTAAAATGCGCCCTTCGACGTCAGGCACTTCAAATGATTCGATTAAGAGACGTGACCCAAAATCGACCGATCCTTTCGAGAACACGCCGCGGTCCGAGGTGAAGCGATATGTCTTCCCTCGCAACTCGTACGTCCATGTCTCAGGGGCACTTTTCGAACTAGGGTCGTTCGTATAGTAATGATCTCCCATGCATTGAACCTCCTAACCCACTCTTCAAGGAAATAAAAGAAGCTCGCCATAGCGAGCTTCTATAGGTTGTGAAGTAAAAGTTGGATTACTTAACTTCGACAGTTGCGCCAGCTTCTTCAAGCTTAGCTTTGACTGCGTCTGCGTCTTCTTTAGAAACGCCTTCTTTGACTGGAGCCGGAGTTCCGTCAACGAGTGCTTTCGCTTCTTTAAGACCGAGGCCTGTAAGTTCACGAACTGCTTTGATGACGTTGATTTTACCAGCGCCAGCGTTTGTGAGGATTACGTCGAATTCAGTTTGCTCTTCAGCTGCTGCTGCGCCTGCACCTGCAACTGCTACTGGAGCTGCTGCTGATACGCCGAATTCTTCTTCGATTGTTTTTACGAGTTCGTTAAGTTCGAGAACCGTCATTGATTTGAGGTCTTCGATGAATTGCTCTTTGTTGAAAGCCATTATGGTTTTCCTCCTTTGATGTTGTAAAGATTGGTTTTGGTTACGCTACGAGACAAAAATTAAGCAGTTTGCTCTTCTTTTTGTTCTGCGATTGCGTTTGTTGCGACTGCGAGCCCACGGATTGGAGCTTGAAGGACGCTGAGAAGCATCGAGAGAAGACCATCGCGTGATGGAAGTTCTGCAAGGGCTTTAACTTCTTCGAGTGAAGTTACTTTGCCTTCGATGATTCCGCCTTTCAATTCGAGCGCTTTGTGCTCTTTCGAGAAGTCGTTCAAGATCTTCGCAGGGGCAACAACGTCTTCGTTAGAGAAGGCGATTGCTGTAGGACCTGTGAAGACTTCGTCAAGACCTTCGAAGTTCGACTGAACTGCCGCGCGGCGAAGAAGACCGTTTTTGTATACTTTGAACTCGATTCCAGCGTCACGGAGTGATTTACGGAGTGTAGTCACTTCTTCAACTGTAAGTCCACGGTAGTCAACAACGATTGTTCCGACGCTCGCTTGCATTTTTTCAGCGATCTCATCGACGAGTGCCGATTTTTGAGATACGATTTTTTCGCTTGCCATGTGTTTGCACCTCCTAGTCAATTCTTATACCGGACGAGAGGCTGCTCTCCAAAAAGAAATCCCTCGTATGAAGACATACGAGGGCGTAATTGTTTGAAAGTAAACCTGTGACAACAGGCTCAAGTTCGAGCAAAGACACCTCGGAAGGGTTTACGGACCGATGTCCACCTTCTGTCTACGGTAATCCAACATATTCGGTTGAACGTGTATTACTTTAACAGCGGTATCACACGTTGTCAACAGTTTATTTCAAGTAGATTACTTGATGAAGTCGGCAGTCGCGACACGGATTCCAGGACCCATTGTCGAAGAAAGCGCGATGTTTTTAAGGTAAGTTCCTTTTGCAGTAGCAGGCTTCACTTTCATGAGTGTCTCGATGATTGTCTCGATGTTCTCAGAGAGTTTTGTTGCTTCAAATGACTTCTTACCAACTGGTACGTGGATGTTACCGGCTTTGTCAACGCGGTATTCTACTTTACCAGCTTTGATGTCCGCGATTGCTTTCGCAACGTCGAACGTGACTGTGCCTGTTTTCGGGTTAGGCATGAGGCCTTTTGGTCCGAGAACGCGACCAAGTTTACCAACTTCACCCATCATGTCAGGTGTCGCAACGATTACATCGAAGTCGAACCATCCTTGTTGGATTTTAGTGATGAACTCAGAGTCACCGACGTAGTCAGCGCCAGCCGCTTCAGCTTCTTTAACTTTTTCGCCTTTTGCGAAGACGAGAACTTTTTGTGTTTTACCAGTACCGTGTGGAAGTACGACGGCACCGCGGATTTGTTGGTCCGCTTTCTTCGGATCTACGCCGAGACGGACAGCAACTTCGATTGTTTCATCGAATTTAGCAGTAGCTGTTTTCTGAACGAGTTCAACGGCCTCAGCGAGTTCGTATGACTTCATGCGGTCAACAAGCTTAGCTGCTTCTTGGTGTTTTTTACCCATGATTCTTTTCCTCCTTGTGGTTAGCGGAATTTCCTCCCACATAATGAAGGGATTGAAGGTGAGCATAATATTCACCGACAATCCCAGAGACTAATAAATTAGTCTTCGATTACAATACCCATACTACGCGCAGTACCTTCAACCATAAGCATCGCTGTTTCAACAGACGACGCGTTAAGGTCAGGCATTTTAAGTTCAGCGATTTCGCGAACTTTATCACGCTTAACCGTTGCTACCTTCTTACGGTTTGGTTCACCAGAACCGCTCTCGATACCAGCAGCTTTCTTCAAAAGAACTGCAGCTGGTGGAGTTTTCGTAATGAATGTAAACGAACGATCTTCGTATACCGTAATGACTACAGGAATAATCAATCCGGCTTGGTCTTGTGTACGAGCGTTGAACTCTTTACAGAATCCCATGATGTTAACACCTGCTTGACCAAGTGCTGGACCTACTGGTGGTGCTGGGTTAGCTTTACCAGCTGGGATTTGAAGTTTAACGAGTTTAGTAACTTTTTTCGCCACGAGACACACCTCCTTAAGTCTAAAATGTGGTTTCTTGGACGTTGTGCGCCCTCCCACTCAATCTATTAGGTCGAGTTTGTACCGAAATATAGCACAACATCAAACATTTCCGATTGTACCATCCGTTTCCGAGAATGGCAAGTGGGTATTAGTTAATTTTCTGAACTTGTTCGAAATCAAGCTCAATTTTTGTTTCACGGCCGAACATGTCAACGACAACTTTGAGCTTCTCTTTATCGGCTTCGATTTCATCAATCGTACCTTCAAAGTTCTCAAATGCGCCTTCTTTGACACGGACGAGGTCGCCGAGTTCGTAGTTGTAACGATCTTTCTTCTCGATGAGACCCATCTGTGACAAGACGTTCGTCACTTCGTCCGGTTGAAGCGGGATCGGCTTGGCGCCGCCGCCTGTTGAACCGAGGAAGCCGGTGACGTTCGGCGTGTTCCGCACGACATACCACGAGTCGTCAGTCATGACCATCTCGACGAAGACGTAACCTGGGAAGCTCTTCACTTCTTTTTCTTTAATCTTCTTCTCGCCACTCTTGAGCGTGACTTCTTCTTGCGTTGTTTCAGTCGGAACGAGGACGCGGAAAATTTTATCTTCCATGTTCATCGAACCGATCCGACGTTCTAGGTTTTCTTTGACGTTGTTTTCAAATCCAGAATACGTCTGGACAACAAACCATTGTTTCTCCACGGCTTTCACCTCTTTCCTTAGTTAATTAATAGGTTGACGAGATAGCTGACACCAGTATCTACGCCGAACACGAACAGGCCGATCACGACGACCGTCGCGATGACCGTGATGGTATATTTTGTGAGCTCTTTACGAGTCGGCCAACTCGTTTTCTTTAACTCTTTCCATACATCGCGCAAAAAGTTCATGGTAGCTTCCTCCTACGTTGAATGCCAATCTACATTACTTCGATTCTCGGTGTGTCGTATGCGCATTGCAACGCCGACAGAACTTTTTCAGCTCGAGCCGTGTCGTCACGTCGTCTTGTTTCATGGTCGAATAACCGCTCGACCCGCAATCCGAACACGCGAGACTTACTTTCTTTGCCATTCATGAGCGCCCCTTTCGACAGCTCTCCTATAAAAAAGAGCGAAAAAAAAACGCCTCCTGTAAATGGCGTCTACGGACAAGGCGCTGCCTTAAAAGTATCACATAGGAGGCGTGCGGTCAATATCGGTTAGCTCGTCATCGTTTTGACGTCGACATGCCGCTCAAACTTTTTCTTCACGCGCTGTAACGCATTATCAATCGATTTCACATGACGGTCGAGGTCGTCCGAGATTTCTTGGTACGAACGGCCGTCCAAATAAAGACGCAACACTTTTCGTTCCAAGTCACTCAGGAGCTCTTCCATCTTTTCTTCCATGAACAGTTGTTCTTCTCGCGTCACGAGCAAATCCTGCGGGTCCGTCGGATGCGGCGGCAAGATCACATCGAGCAGTGTCCGATCCGACTCGTCGTCAAAGATTGGCTTGTCGAGCGAGACGTAAGAATTGAGCGGGATATGCTTTTGACGGGTCGCCGTTTTGATGGCAGTGATCATTTGACGGGTGATGCACATCTCGGCAAAACTTTTAAACGAGGCGAGCCGCTCATCGCGGTAATCCCGGACACCTTTATACAGACCGATCATGCCTTCTTGCACGATGTCCTCGTGATCGGCACCGATCAAAAAGTAAGACCTTGCCTTCGCCCGGACGAAATATCGGTAACGTTCAATCAAAAACTCAAGAGCGTCGCTATCCCCCTCATTACGCGCAAGAAAGACCAGCTCTTCGTCGGACATGCTTTCAAATTGCTCGTATGGCCATCCGTTCATGTTTCATACCCCCCGGCGATTGATGAACTTATGTAAGTTTGTGCTCTCATTATAGGCGTCGGTTAAAACGACCGTCAAATAAAATTCTAAAAATTCCGTCAATTACATATCGTGTAACTCATACATCTATTAGTATACAACATTTCTTTCCAAATAAATGTCAAATTAAAAACAAAAGACGAGTCCATTTGATGAACTCGTCTGTGATATCCTTCACCGCCTTATTTACGACGGCGTATTTCTTCCAATCGGGCTCTTATGTCTGGTGAAAGGTCGATCGTTTTTCGATTCGACCGGTCCTGTTCGAGTGCCGACCGTTCTTTTTCGATCAACACCTGGGCGTGCTTCCAATCCTTCAGTAACTCATTGGCAGGAACCCGGAGCGCTCCTTGTCCGAAGATAACCCACTGTTCGGTGAAGTCGTTCGTCGCGACAAACAACGTCACGAGCCGATCATCGACAAGGGCGTGCGCACGGCGTTCAATCCATTCATCCGCCGTCTCGTTCTCTTTCGTATAGACGACCGCGACACGACTCTGATTCGCTTTCGATTCCCGCCCGTATCGCATATGGGCATCGAAGACGATTGTCACTTCGCGACCCGTGACCGCTTGGTACTCGGCCATCGCTTCAATCAAATCGTTTCGCGCTTTCTCAAAGTCGATGTCGCGCAGCTTTCGAAGGTGCGGCCATGCGCCAATAATGTTATATCCATCCACGAGGAGCAATTCCCGTTTCTTGATGCTCATGACAATGGGTTACGTGAGCGATGCACTTCATACAAGAGAAGCGCGGCCGCGACCGAGGCGTTCAGCGATGTGACGTGACCGACCATCGGCATGTGGACGAGGAAGTCACACGATTCGCGTACGAGGCGGCTCATCCCTTTACCTTCACTACCGATGACAACGACGAGCGGCATGTTCCCATCGAGGCGACGATAATCTTGGCTCTCGCTCGCGTCTGTCCCGACAACCCATAGTCCTTTCTCTTTCAGTTCTTCAAGCGTCCGCGTCAAGTTTGTGACGCGTGCGACCGGAATGTACTCAATCGCGCCTGTCGAAGCTTTCGCCACCGTCTGCGTCAAACCGACCGAGCGGCGCTTCGGAATGATAATCCCGTGCGCCCCGACCGCATCCGCTGTCCGTAAAATCGAACCGAGGTTATGCGGGTCTTCGAGTTCATCGAGTAGGATGAACAACGGCGTTTCTCCTTTTGACTCGGCGAGGGCGAACATATCTTCGATCGACTTATATTCGTAGGCGGCGACCGCAGCGACGACACCTTGGTGATGTTCGCTACCGGCCATCTTCTCGAGTTTCGTTTTCGGGACGAACGAGACTTGAACCGATGCCTCGTTGGCCATGCCGATGATTTGAGCGAGCGGCCCTTTCTGTTGCCCTTCCATAATAAAGACCTTGTTCATATCGCGACCGCTCCGGAGCGCTTCCATCACCGGGTTGCGCCCGTAAAGGAAGTCGATTCCTTCCTCGAGCACGTCGACTTCTTGATAGTCTGGTCGTTCTAGTTTTTGACGCTTCGGTCGATCATTTCGTTCGCCGCGCGGACGATCAAATGACCGTTGCTCATGCGCCCTTCCTCCGTCATGTCGTTTCGAATGACTCGGTTTCGAGCCATGTGAACGCTTGTTCGATGAGTTCTTCAAGACGATCCCTTCTTTCCATTAGATATGTGTAACCAATCAATGCTTCGAACGCTGTCGAATAGCGATACGTATGAACATCTGTCCGCTTCGGGATTGAACCGGATTTTGCGTTCTTCCCACGGCGGACGACAGCCGCCTCATCATCACTCAAGACACCTGTCTCGAGCCAGTGGGTCACGACCCCAGCCTGCGCTGCCGCATTCACGTAGCGGATGGCGCCACGATGTAGGTCGTTCGGCTTCGTCATCCCTTGTCCGAGCAGTCGTTTGCGTACCGCCATCTCATAGACGGCGTCCCCCATATAGGCGAGGGCGAGGGCGTTCAGTTGAGGGGCGAGTTGTTTCATAACCGTTTCCACCGCACCCCTTGGGCTGTATCCTCGAGTTGAATCTTCTGTTCTTTCAAGAGATCTCGAATCTCATCGGCACGCGCGAAATTCCGCTCCGCCCGAGCCGTGTTCCGCTCTTGAATCAATTGATCAATTTCCGCGTCAAGAAGCTCTAGCTCTTTCTTGATTGTCAAACCAAGCACACCTGTCAATTCTTCGAAGAGAGCAATCACGTGTTCGAGCGTGACTTTCGAGACGTGGTCTGCTTTTGCGTAGATGTTCGCTTCACGTGCCAAGTCAAATAGGACGGTCACTGCATTCGCCGTATTGATATCATCATCCATCGCTTCGATAAACGTTGTTTTAATCGTCGCGAGCTTGCGTTCCATCGCCTCGCTCGGCTCTTCAAGGCCGGCCGTGACCGATAAGCGGTATTCAACGTTTTGATACGACTCCTTGATGCGATCCCATCCGTTCGCCGCTTGCTCGATCAACTCACGGCTATAGTTGATTGGATGACGATAGTGGACCGATAACATAAAGAAGCGGAGCACCATCGCATCCACTTCCTTCAACGCCTCATGGACGAGCAGGAAGTTCCCGAGCGATTTTGACATCTTTTCATTCTCGATATTGATGAATCCGTTATGCAGCCAGTAGTTGGCGAACTTCGTATGATTGCACGCCTCCGACTGGGCAATCTCGTTCTCGTGGTGCGGGAACTTGAGGTCGTGTCCTCCAGCATGAATATCAATCGTTTCGCCGAGGTGTTTCTTTGCCATCGCCGAGCACTCGATATGCCAACCCGGACGACCTTGTCCCCATGGGCTCTCCCACGCCGGCTCGCCTGGCTTCGCCGCTTTCCATAAGACGAAATCGAGCGGGTCTTCTTTCTTTTCCCCAACGTCGACACGTGAACCCGCGCGCAAGTCTTCGATTGATTGCTGGCTCAATTTTCCGTACGTCTCGAACTTACGAGTACGGAAATATACGTCCCCCCCTGCCTCATACGCAAAATCTTGCGTCTCAAGTTCGCGGATGAACGTGATAATCTCGTCCATCGTGTCTGTAACGCGTGGATGGACGTCAGCCGGTAACACGTTCAAAGCACCCGTGTCTTCTAAATAGGCGTCGATAAAACGGTTCGTCAGCGTCCCGACGTCTTCACCGAGTTCGTTTGCGGTCCGGATGATTTTATCGTCCACATCCGTGAAGTTGAGAACATATTTGACCTCATAACCTCGGTACGCTAAATAACGACGAACTGTATCGAAGGCGATGGCCGGCCGGGCGTTACCGACGTGAATGTAATTGTAGACGGTCGGTCCGCATACGTACATCGACACTTTTCCCGGAACGATCGGGACGAACGGTTCTTTCTTATTCGTGAGGCTGTTGTAAAACTGAATCATGTGTTTTTTCCTCCATCCGTTTCTCTAATGACGCAAGCTTCCGCTGCAAATCAGCGACGGCATTTTCGAGTCGCTCTTGGCATTCACGGTCCGGGTCCGGCAATCGATGATCGAGGTCATGTTGTTTGACCCGCTCCCCGTTTCGGATGACGACTCGGCCTGGAATCCCGACGACGGTCGAGTCAGACGGGACGTCTTTTAAAACGACGGAACTCGCCCCGATTTTGACGCAATCGCCAATCGTGATATTTCCGAGCACTTTGGCCCCAGCTGAGATGAGCACATCGTTCCCGATGGTCGGATGTCGCTTCCCTTTCTCTTTGCCCGTCCCACCAAGCGTCACGCCTTGATAAATGGTCACGTTATTACCGATGATGGCGGTCTCGCCGATGACGATGCCGAACCCGTGATCGATGAACACCCCTTCGCCGATGACCGCCCCGGGATGAATCTCAATCCCTGTCAACCAACGGCTCGTCTGAGCAATCATTTTCGCCAACAATTTCACGTTACGCGTCCACAGTCCGTGCGCAATCCGATGTGCCCAAAGCGCATGCAAACCAGGATATGTTAAGATGACTTCTGCTTTCGAGCGGGCAGCCGGATCGAGCTCGAGCACGTTCCGAATATCCTCACTCACACTTTTCCAAAATCCCATAATTGTTCTCCTTTTCCATATCAAAAACAAAGACGCCCCTGTGCCAAGGCACAGAGACGCCGTAAGCGCGGTTCCACTCTGTTTGGGAAAGTTCCCCTCTCAAGTCTCGTTAACGCCGAGTCGCGGTCCCGACTACATATCGCCGGAACGGCTCCGAGGTGCACTTCGACGGGGGACGCTTCTAGAACTTCCAGCCTAGGTTCTAGTCTCTGTTAAGTGTCATACCGCTTACTTTCCTCATCGTTGCCTTTTAAGCTAATAATGTTGTGAGACGTGCCAAGACACGCTCTTTGCCAATCAATGAAATGGCGTTCGGAAGCTCTGGTCCGTGCGTCTGCCCAGTCGTGGCGACCCGGATCGGCATGAACAAGTTTTTCCCTTTTTGACCTGTTGCTTTTTGTGTCGCTTTCGTCGCTGCTTTGATAGCTTCAGGCGTGAAATCCTCAATCGCTTCAAGTTGAGTCTTGAATTCGGCGAGGACAGCCGGTACCGTTTCACCAGCGAGAACCGTATTGGCCTCTTCGTCGTAATCGACCTCATCTTTAAAGAATAGGTCCGTCAACGACACGATTTCAGCACCGTGCGTCATTTGTTCTTTATAGAGGGCGATGAGCGCCGTCGCCCAATCCGCCTGTTCCATCGACAAGGCGTTCGGTAAACGTCCTGCTTCTTGTAAGAATGGTAAACTGAGTGCCACCACTTCGTCAAGCGAAGCCTGTTTCATGTAGACGCTGTTGATCCAAGCGAGTTTCTGTTGGTCGAAGACGGCCGGGCTCTTCGAAAGACGACCGGCGTCAAACATCTCGATGAACGCTTCTTTCGTGAAGATCTCTTCTTCTCCGACCGGCGACCAGCCGAGAAGCGAGATGAAGTTAAAGAGCGCCCCTGGGAGATACCCGAGGTCGGCATACTGCTCGATGAATTGGATGATCGACTCATCACGTTTCGAGAGCTTCTTATGGTTTTCGTTATAGATCAATGTCATATGGCCGAACGAAGGGTAGTCCCAACCGAGCGCATCATACACCATCATCTGTTTCGGTGTGTTGGCGATATGATCGTCCCCACGCAATACGTGGCTGATTTTCATCAAGTGGTCGTCGACGACGACAGCAAAGTTATATGTCGGGATCCCATCCTGTTTGACAATGACCCAGTCGCCGAAGTCTTTCGATTCGAACGAGACATCCCCTTTGACGACATCCGTCCACTTGTACGTGACCGCTTCTGGTACGCGAATCCGAATCGATGGTTTACGTCCCTCGGCTTCGAACGCCGCACGTTCTTCTTCGCTCAAGTTACGATGGGCACCCGAATAACGAGGTGCTTCGCCACGTGCGATTTGGGCTTCGCGCTCCGCCTCAAGTTCTTCAGACGTCATATAGCACTTATAAGCGAGTCCCTTGTCCATCAACTCGTTCACGTATTGATTGTAAAGGTCGAGGCGTTCCATTTGGAAGTACGGGCCGAAGTCGCCGCCGCGGCCTGGGCCTTCATCCCAATCGATGCCGAGCCATTCCAAGTATTTCATTTGGCTCTCGACACCGTTCTCGACGTTCCGTTTCTGGTCCGTATCCTCGATTCGGAGAATCATCTTTCCGCCAGCATGGCGAGCGTATAAATAGTTAAATAGCGCGGTCCGGGCGTTCCCGATATGAAGGTGACCCGTCGGACTCGGCGCATAGCGTACGCGCACTTCACTCATAATATTTCCACCTTTCTTCTCTTCTGCCCAAATAGTATACCACTTTTGTCAAGCGCGGTTGAGCAGGATGACCGCCTGAGCGGCAATTCCTTCTTCACGTCCTGTGAAGCCGAGCTTTTCGGTCGTCGTCGCTTTGACGTTCACTTGGCTGATATCCGCTTCAAGCAACTCGGCGATAACCGCTCGCATGTCGTCGATGTACGTTCGGAGCTTCGGTCGTTCCGCCATCACCGTCGCATCGACGTTGCCAAGCACATAGCCTTCTGCTTTGACGAGTTGCCACACGTGTTGTAACAACACTTTCGAGTCTGCATCCTTAAACTCAGGGTCCGTGTCCGGGAAATGCTTGCCAATATCGCCCGCTGCAATCGCCCCGAGCGCCGCGTCGGCAATCGTATGCAACAAGACGTCCGCATCTGAGTGGCCAAGTAGGCCGCGGTCATGCGGAATCTCGATTCCTCCTAAAATAAGCGGGCGCCCTTCCGCGAACGCGTGTACATCAAATCCTTGTCCGATTCTCATCGATAATCCTCCTTCGTTAAAATCGCTTCTCCAAATAATAAATCTTCTGGGGTTGTCATTTTAATGTTGTGATAGTCCCCTGTAAGGACAATCACTTTTTTACCAGCCCACTCGAATAAACTCGCATCGTCCGTCCCGATAAATCCTGACGCTTCCGCCTGATCATGAACCGCTCGGATGTCAGCCGCAGGAAATGCTTGCGGGGTTTGCGCCAGCCAGAGCGCCTCACGCGGCACAGTCTGTGTGATGTGTCCGGTTGCGACTTGTTTGACCGTATCTTTGACCGGCACAGCAAGAATCGCACCTTCCGTTTGGGCAGCTTCTGCGATAGCGTGAAGTTGATCAATACGCACAAACGGCCGTGCCCCATCATGAATCAAGACGACGGCATCCGGGTCGACGACTTGTAAACCCGACCGAACGCTCTGTTGTCGTTCTTCCCCACCCGTCACGTATGTAATCGGGGTCTCTAAATAATGCAACTGTCGCTCGAACCACCCTTGTTCCTCAGGACGCACTGCGAGCACGATGCGCTCACACCATGCATCTTTCGAGAACGCTTCGACCGTCCATACGATAATCGGCTTCCCTTGTAACGTCAGCATCAATTTATTCTCATCGGCTCCCATCCGCTTCCCTTTCCCTGCGGCTGGGATGACCACGGTATAACGCACCATTCCATTCACCTCTGTTCGTGAAAAAAGAGAGCGCTAATGCGTCTCTTTTTCCATGCTTATTCAGGACGCGCAAAAATCATACGGCCAGCCGATGTTTGAAGAACGCTCGTCACGACAACAGGCAATGTCTTCGAAATCAACTTGCGCCCACCTTCAACGACGACCATCGTGCCGTCTTCGAGGTACGCGACGCCTTGATTTTGTTCTTTACCTTCTTTAATGACCGTCACGACCATCTCTTCCCCCGGGATGACAATCTGTTTGACTGAATTTGCCAAATCATTAATGTTCAGCACAGGGACATTTCGAACTTCGCACACTTTATTCAAGTTGTAGTCGTTCGTGACGACAATCCCTTTTTTCAATTCGGCCAACTTGATCAATTTAATGTCCACTTCGGCGACGTCTTCGAAATCGCCATCGTAAATCTCCACTTCGATGCGGTCGTTGTCTTGTAACTCCTTCAAAATATCAAGACCGCGACGACCACGGTTCCGCTTCAACGTATCCGACGAATCGGCGATATATTGAAGCTCGCCGATGACGAATTGTGGCACGATGAGCGTGCCTTCGATGAAACCGGTCTTCGAAATGTCGGCGATCCGACCGTCGATAATGACGCTCGTATCCAAAATTTTATCGTTCGAGCGGCGCAACGGTTCTGCTTCCGGCTTCTCGCGTTCACTCTTGACGAACAGTTTAATCCATTCGTTCCGCTTCCGATAGCCGACAGCGAAACCGAAGTACCCGAACAAGGCGGTCACGAAAATCGGTACGATTTTGCTGAGTAAGAAGATATTTGTTACTTCTAATGAGACACTGATCAAAAAGGCAATCAATAAACCAATAATCAATCCGATCGACCCGAACAAAATATCACCGACCGGTAAACGGACAAGCCGTTCTTCAACAAAACGGATAAATTTAACGACCCCATCGGTCAAGAATAAACTAAGAATGAAGAAGATAAGTCCACCAATCAAACTAGCCACATAAGGAATCGTCAACCAAGCCGGTACATTCACTCCGAGGTCACCTAACAGCAACATCGCTTCGATAATACCGAACCAACCGACGACGAGTCCGATTAAAATAAATCCGATTCGTACAGCAATCTTCACTCATTCCACCTCCTTTATTATGAATTAAAATTTCAAGAAATTAACACTTTCATTGTAACATGGTTTTTTTGAAAGCGTTCGTTACAAAGCGTTAAAAACTGCCGGAAGCGCCCCGTCAGAACGGGATGGCAAGTTGGAGCGCTTCATCGACAGTACTGACACCGACGACATCGATACCAGGTGGGGCCGTCCAGCCCCCGAGGTTATTTTTCGGGATAATCGCCCGCGTAAATCCGAGCTTGGCCGCTTCGGCGACACGCTGTTCAATCCGTGACACCCGTCGCACTTCCCCGGTCAATCCAACTTCGCCGATGCACACATCCGTCGGACGGGTCGGACGATCGCGGAAACTTGACGCAATCGAGATGCAAATCGCCAAATCAATCGCAGGCTCATCCAACTTGACACCGCCCGCAGCTTTTAAATAAGCATCTTGCGTTTGGAGTAAAAGCCCTGATCGTTTCTCAAGGACGGCCATGAGGAGCGCGACCCGGTTCTGGTCGATCCCTGTTGCCATCCGACGTGGATTTCCGAATGAGGTCGGGGAAATTAATGCCTGCAGCTCGACGAGCACCGTCCGCGTCCCTTCCATCGACGCGACGACAGTTGAGCCCGAGACCCCGGCAGTCCGTTCTTCTAGGAAAATTTCAGACGGATTGAGCACTTCTTCGAGACCGCCTTCCTTCATTTCAAAGATACCGATCTCGTTCGTCGATCCGAACCGATTTTTGACGGCCCGTAAAATACGGAACGTGTGGTGACGTTCGCCTTCAAAGTAAAGGACGGCATCGACCATATGCTCGAGCAGACGAGGTCCCGCAATCGACCCTTGTTTCGTCACGTGACCGACGATAAAGACGGCAATTCCACGGGTCTTCGCGATTTTCATGAGCGCTGCCGTACATTCCCGAACTTGGGCGACACTACCTGGCGCCGACTGAATCTCATCCATATAGACGGTTTGAATCGAGTCGATAATGACGAACCCTGGTTCCTCTTCATCGATGACCCGTTCAATCATCAACATATCCGTCTCCGCGAGGACATATAAGTCCTCGGTCGGGAGGCCGAGCCGCTCGGCGCGAAGTTTCGTCTGTTTGAGCGATTCTTCCCCGGAAATATAGAGCACTTTCCGTCCACTGTGCGCCAAATGGGCGCTCACTTGAAGCAAAATCGTCGACTTTCCGATTCCCGGATCGCCACCGACGAGGACGAGTGAGCCTGGAACGATTCCGCCCCCAAGCACGCGGTCAAACTCCTGACTGTTCGTATGGACCCGCGTCTCTTCTTGTGACACAACGTCCGACAGACGCTCCGGCTTCAGCTGTCTCGAGGAGCTATGGACGAATGCGGCCCCCCGCTTCGCCTTTTTCTCTTCGACAAACTCTTCAACGAGCGTATTCCACTCGTTACAACCTGGGCAACGCCCCATCCATTTTGCGGATTCGTATCCGCATGACTGACATACGTACTTCGTTTTAATTTTTGCCATGATGTTCCTTTCCGTCTAAAAAAGCCCCCTCACATGAGAGAGGGAGCCTTGTAGTTACTGAACGACACCTTCATTACGGACGACGAATTCGCCGTCTTGTACATCGAGCGCCACTTTGCTGCCTTTTGTGATGCTGCCGCTGAGCATCGCCTCTGAGAGTCGGTCCTCAACCTCACGCTGGAGCGCACGGCGGAGTGGACGAGCCCCGTATTCCGGGTCGTACCCGACTTCAGCGATTTTCTCGAGCGCTGATTCGGTGAGACTGAAATCAATGCCTTGTTCTCCGAGACGTTTCGTAAGTGTCTCGGCCATAAGTTTGACAATTTCTTGGATGTGCTCTTTTTGGAGCGAGTGGAAGACAGTGATCTCGTCAATCCGGTTCAAGAACTCGGGACGGAACGCTTTTTTCAACTCTTCCATGACTTTGTCTTTCATTTCGGTATATTCACGTTTCACATCATCTTCAACCGTGAATCCGACATATTTGTTGCGTTTGAGGGCTGCCGCACCGACGTTTGACGTCATGATGATGACCGTGTTCCGGAAGTCGACCGTACGCCCTTTCGAGTCAGTCAAGCGACCGTCATCGAGCACTTGAAGCAAGATGTTGAACACTTCAGGGTGGGCCTTCTCAATCTCATCAAGCAAGATGACCGAATATGGTTTGCGACGAACCTTCTCAGTCAATTGACCGCCTTCTTCATAGCCGACGTAACCTGGAGGCGACCCGACGAGACGGCTCGTCGCGTGTTTCTCCATATACTCAGACATGTCGATTCGGATGATGGCGTCTTCGTCACCGAACAACGCTTCAGCCACAGCACGAGCCAACTCGGTTTTCCCGACACCAGTTGGTCCGAGGAATACGAACGAACCAATCGGACGTTTCGGATCTTTCAATCCGGCACGAGCCCGGCGAATCGCCCGCGAAATCGATTTGACGGCCTCATCTTGACCGATGACCCGGCCGTGGAGAATCGATTCGAGTTTGAGGAGACGATCTGTCTCTTCTTCGGCGATCTTCGTCACCGGGACACCTGTCCAGTTGGCGACGACTTGCGCAATATCTTCTTTCGTTACTTCGAGTTTTTCGTTCCCTTGCTTATTCTGCCATTCCGACTTGAGCTGTTCGAGCTCATCCCGGAGTTTCTGTTCGGTATCACGTAACGAGGCAGCCTTCTCGAACTCTTGACTCTGTACAGCCGAATCTTTCTCTTTGCGAATCGACTCAAGACGAGCCTCGAGTTCTTTCAAATTCGGCGGTGCCGTGAACGAACGAAGTCTTACTTTCGAAGCAGCCTCATCGACGAGGTCGATCGCTTTATCCGGAAGGAAACGGTCCGAGATGTAGCGGTCCGAGAGAACGACGGCTTCATGAATCGCTTCATCTGTGATTGTGACGCGATGGTGCGCCTCGTAACGGTCACGTAACCCGAAGAGGATTTGTTCTGCCTCATCCGTTGTCGGTTCATTGACTTGGATCGGTTGGAACCGGCGTTCGAGTGCCGCATCTTTCTCGATATACTTCCGGTACTCATCAAGTGTCGTCGCTCCGATACATTGGAGTTCACCACGTGCGAGTGACGGTTTCAAAATGTTCGACGCGTCGATTGCGCCTTCAGCGCCGCCAGCTCCAATCAATGTGTGCAATTCGTCGATGAAAAGAATGACGTTCCCAGCTTGGCGAATCTCATCCATTACCTTTTTCAATCGGTCCTCAAATTCACCGCGGTATTTCGTTCCGGCGACGAGTGTTCCCATATCAAGTACCATGACACGTTTATTACGAAGAGTTTCTGGAACTTCGTTATTAATGATCTGTTGAGCGAGACCTTCGACGACTGCCGTTTTCCCGACCCCTGGTTCCCCAATGAGGACCGGGTTATTTTTTGTCCGGCGAGACAACACTTCGATGACGCGTTGAATCTCGCCAGCGCGGCCGATGACTGGGTCAAGACGCGACTCACGCGCCTGTTGGGTCAAGTCACGGGCCAAGCCGTCTAGCGTTGGTGTCGCGGCACTCGTTCCAGGTTGTGACGCATTAGAAGATGACTCCGTGTTTCCTAAGAGTTGAAGTACTTGCTGACGTGCCTTCGTCAAACTGACTCCAAGGTTGTTCAAAACACGAGCCGCCACACCTTCGCCTTCACGAATCACGCCGAGTAAAATGTGCTCGGTGCCGACGTAAGAATGTCCAAGTTTTCGAGCCTCGTCCATCGAGAGTTCGATTACTTTTTTTGCACGCGGTGTATAGTGAATCGTTGAGCCGTTTTCTGATCCACGGCCAATGAGTGCCTCTACTTCTTGTTGAATCTTTTCAGACGTGAGTCCGAGGGCGAACAGTGCTTTAGCAGCAATCCCTTCCCCTTCACGGACGAGTCCGAGTAAAATATGTTCCGTACCAATATTATGATGGCCAAGTCGTACCGCTTCCTCTTGTGCTAAAGCTAATACGCGCTGAGCTCGTTCTGTAAATCGACCAAACATCATTGACAAAACCTCCTTAAAGTTGGATCAAACTAAGCCATGATCTAACGTTCGACGAACGAGAGTCGCTCGTTCGCGATCTCGTTCTTTCGTAGATAATGTTTTCCCGAAATGTTTTTGTAGGAAACCTGATTGAAGCTTTACAATTAATTCGTGAAACTGAGGTGGACTCCAGTCGGACAAAATACCAAGGTCACTCGCCAAGTGCAAATCCGACAGACGTTCAATCGCTTCTGTCGATGATAACAGTTTCGCATAACGTAAAATTCCGTATGAGCGATAAAACTGGTCCTCTAACTCGTCTTGGTTGCTAGCCAGTAGCTCTTCCCGTGCTTGTCGTTCCGCCTGAATGACTTGCTCCGTAACTTCCATAAAATCTGTCAACAACTGTGATTCATGACTGCCGAGTGTGCGTTGATTCGATAATTGAAACAATCGTCCCGCCGCGTCGCTACCTTCTCCATACCGTCCCCGAATCGTATATCCGAGCTTGCGAAGCTCTTTCAATATAGGAGTAATTCGCCCTGTCAACGTTAGCCCTGGGAGATGGAGCATCACTGACGCTCGAAGTCCTGTACCGATATTACTTGGACAAGTCGTTAAATATCCGAGCTGTTCGTCATATGCGTATGGGAGAGATTCGCCACAGAGAACATCGACTCGTTTCGCGAGTTCAAACGCTTCTTCCACTTGATAACCCGGGAGTAACGTTTGAATTCGTAAGTGATCTTCTTCATTAATAAGCACACTGATCGTTTCATCTTCACTTAACAAGACGGCACTTTCTTCTTTTCCAGCAATCGTTGGGCTAATCAAATGTTTTTCAACGAGTGCTTGTCGTGTCACTACATCGTAAGTGCCCATGTGCAAATATTCGAAGCCTTGCAATCCGCCAAGTGACGTTTCAACACGTTGACAAAGCTGATGTTGACTTTCTTTAGATAAAACCGGAGAAAAGACTGTATCTTTTAAGTTACGCGCTAGACGGATACGAGTGGAGATGACTAAGTCATCAAGTTTCGCTCGCTCTTTCATCTTCGGACCGAGTGGATGCTTGAGCAATGGTTCCATCATGCCTCACCTTGTCCTTTCAGTTGAATTATTTCTTTTTTAATTCGCGCTGCACGTTCATAATCTTCTTGTTCGACGGCTCGTTGTAACTCCCCTGCTAACTTTTGGAGTCGCTCTTCGATTCGCTCGTCGGGTGTGCGCAAGGCATCAGGCATCGAACCGACGTGAACATCATGGCCTTGCTGGTACTGCCGAGTGATTTTAATCAGTTCATCACGAAACACCGTATAACAAGTAGCGCATCCAGCTTTTCGTAAATGAGCCAGCTCGTTTTGTGTCAGTTGACACGTGGGACAGCGTTTCACGACCGGCACATAACCTGACATGATTTCTACTGTACAATTACGACATAGTTTACGCGTTACAGGAATTCCATTCTCCACTACTTGAATTTCATTGACGGCAGGTCGCCGTTTGCATCGTTCACATAGCATAGATGTATGCCTCCGTCAGTCAATGGTAACTAAGTAATTTCATTAATGCGAGTAACTGTTGTCTTCGAATCAAGTGTCGATCTTCAGCGTTCAAGCCGAGCGCTTCATCAGACAATAAATGATACAACAAGCGCACTTCCCGCTCACTCAACATCCCTTCTTCAAATAAGCGAATCAAGATGTTCTCGACAAGCTGTTCGGAAAGACGAGGATGGTCTTGTAAAATATCCATCAAGCTGACCAACACGTCTTGCTTTTCATGTAAAATTACGCGGCGAATGCGAATATATCCCCCGCCCCCACGCTTACTTTCGACCAAATAGCCCTTCTCGACCGTAAAGCGCGTATTAATGACGTAGTTGATTTGAGACGGAACACATTCGAAACGCTTGGCAATATCTTGCCGTTTAATCTCGATTGCTTCGGCCTGGCTCTCCTTCAGCACTTGTTTTAAATACTGTTCGATTACATCCGATATGTTTCTCATCTCCACCACCCTCTGACCATCTTTGACTTTTGACTATATTCTATCATTGATTCAAAAAAAGGCAAACGAAAAGCGATGTCGCAACTGCGACATCGCTAGATATACAAAAAAAGAACGACCAAGCGGATGCTTGATCGTCCTTCGCGTTGGCCTGGCAACGTCCTATCCTCACAGGGGGAGACCCCCAACTACTT
>NZ_JACSLL010000017.1:0-51196 GCF_018618135.1 Exiguobacterium sp. s28
GGCGAGAATTCTCCCACCTCTAAGCGTCTCGGGCGAAGCCCAGCGAAGGTGGGAGATGAATTGCCCGTCCCCGACGCCCTCGGCCACCGTTGTGACAGGACGACGAACAAAAGTTCGCGATTCCGTCAGATTTCCTCGCCCCCTCCGCGGGTATCGGAATGGGACGAGCTTCATCCTGGCACCGGGCAAAGGAGGGACGGACATGCTGAAGGGCTACAAATACCGGCTCCACCCGACGGCTTCACAGGCCGAGTTCCTGATCAAGACGATCGGCTGCACCCGCTTCATCTACAACAAGCTGCTCGAGGACCGCATCGCCATCCATGAGGAGGCGATGGCGAGCGGCGGGCCGAGGCGGAAACCACCGACACCGGCCTCCTACAAGCCGCTGTTCCCGTTCCTGTGCGAGGCGGACAGCCTCGCGCTCGCCAACGCGAAGCTGCACCTCGACACGGCGTTCGCGAAGTTCTTTGCCGGGACCGCCGGCTTCCCGGTGTTCAAGTCGAGACGAAAATCGCGCGCCTCCTACACGACGAACAACCAACGCGGCACGATCCGCATCGAGGAGGACCGCGTACGGCTCCCGAAGGTCGGGTTCATCCGGTTCACACAGCATCGCGGCTTCGACGGGGAAATCCGCTCGGCGACCGTATCGATGACGAAGACGGGCAAGTTCTTCGTGTCGCTCCTCATCGAGCAGGACGACGAGCCATGGGTCCCGGCCGAGCACACGATCGGGATCGACCTCGGGTTGGAACACTTCGCCACCATGACGGACGACGATCTCGTCACGGAGAAGATTGCGAACCCGCGCAACCTGCGACAGGCCGAGGCGTGGTTGAAACAAGCGCAGCGCGCCCTCGCCCGCAAGAAACCGGGCAGCAGGAACCGCGAAAAGGCCAGGCTCATCCTCGCGAAGAAGCACGAGCAGGTCAGGAACCGCCGGCACGACTTCCTCCACAAGCTGTCGCGACGCATCGTCGACGAGAACCAAGTCGTCGTGGTCGAGACGCTCCGAACGAGGGAGATGATGCAGGACCGCCGCCTGGCAAAGTCGATCGGGGACGCCGGGTGGGGCGAGTTCGTCCGGCAACTCGAATATAAATGCAGGTTCTATGGACGGACACTGATCAAGGCCGACCCGTGGTTCGCCTCGACCCAGGTCTGTTCGAGCTGCGGCGAGAACGGCGGCAAGAAGGACCTGCATATCCGCGAGTGGACATGCAGCGCATGCGGCGCACACCACGACCGCGACGTCAACGCGAGCCTCAACCTGCTGCGTCTCGCCGACCGGAACACCTCAGGGCAGGGACTGCCCGACGAGCTTGGCAAATAACCGTGGCTGGTCGAAGCACGGTCTTCCCAAGAAGCTCCCACTTCAGGTTGCGAGCAAGCAAGTGGTGAGTAGTTCACGCACGTCTAGAGAAACATTTCAGTTTAGATTGATTGCCTTCTTAAGGGTTGATTTCTGTAACCAACTAAAAATCAAAAAAACCTCACTACAAATTACGTCACATAGCTGAGTTTAGAGCTGTGCGATGTAATCTATTAGATTGAGGCTTTTTGAATACGTCGATGTAGAGGCTGAAAACGTGTATCACATCATCTGCATACACGTTTTCATATTATTTAGCCATTCATTTTGGCTCATATCGAAAGTCTGACACTTTTGCGTTTGTTCGCGAGTAGAGCGACTCCATCGAAAATCGACTTGGGCGGCTCGAGCCTCCACCGTATAAGGCCTCGATGGTTTGATCGATATACGCGTTTTCCGCTTCTAAATATTCGACAACGAGGTCTTTATACTCATCGGAAGCAGAAACTTCATGCTGCAAGCCCTCCAGTTCGGCTAAATACGTGTCGTTGTCTGCTTGCATGCCCTGCAATTCTTTAACCGCTCCAGATATGGCGACGACATCGGTCGGAACACTCGATAGCGTGAGCATCTTGATTTGATGGTCGCGCGCTGACGAAATGATGGAAGCCGCATCGAAATGGATGACGGGTCTGTCGTCAATCGTTTCAACCGTGCCCATTCCTCCACAAGCGGATAAAGCCATCATTGTTCCTGCGAACAGAGCGACGGATAAGAGTAACTTCTTCATCATCAACCCTCCTTCGCAACTGTTAGGCTTTCTTACGAAACTTCATCTATGGTTTCGACCACAACCCCTGTATCTCCAACTTTCCCCAAGTCGATGACGGTCGGGTCTTCGTATGCCAAGACGTGAAACTCTTGTTCAAACGTCCGAATCACATAATGGGATAGTTCACCTTGGTACGTGTTGACACGTTCTGTCCCCATGTTCTCTGCGGCGAATCGTGTGAATCGGGACGTCTTCAGTTTCACGATTGGGCAGGAATTGCGTAGACCTTCTTCATGAATACTATGGTCCTCGATCGTCCCAAGAAACACCGCATATTGCTCAAAACGGATACTGATTCGGTCGCGTTCTGCGTCCCACGTCAGCAACATCGTCGGGTCACTTGCCCCGAAAAATGTCCATTCGAGTGGATAATTGGTGACACCCTTCATCTGGAACGACTCCGTCTCGAGCACATAGTCTTCCGTAGTCATCAAAAAGTTCAAATCGATTGCCACACTTGTCTCCCCTTTCAAAAAAAGCGACGTCCGAAAACGTCGCTTTCACTCAATAAAAGATAAACCACAGTGCCGCTGCCACTAAAAACAGGCCGGCCCCGATGAAGAGAATCTTCGCTAGTCTCTCATATACCATGTCTTCACCTCACCAACGCCGCGCCGACGACGAGCGAGACCCCAATCGAGAGCAGGAACGCCATCAGTCCGACAGCGATATTCCCTTTCCCAATCTCCTCGTTCACTTTGAGCGACGGCGTCAAAAATTCGAATAACCAATACGTCGTCAAGAGAAGGAAGAAGCCGAAGCTCCCTCCGACCAACACATCCATCGTCTGGTCGTGATGGCTCTCGACGACGCGGAAGATGTTGGCGAGACCGACGATTTTCCCGCCGGTCGCGAGCGCGACGGCGATGTTTCCTTTTTGAATCTCGCGCCAATTGCTGTACGGTGTCGTCACCTCGAAGATGGCGAGACCGACGACAATCATGAGTCCGGCGATTGAATACAGACCGAGCGATTCAAGCAATACACCAAACGTTACGTTCCCCATTATCATCATACCCTCACTTCAGTTCGACGACCGTGACTCCGAGTCCGCCTTCACCCATCCCACCGGGGCGCTGACTCTTCACGTGACGATGTCCTTTTAGGTACTCTTGCGTCGCCTGTCGCATCGCACCGGTCCCGAGACCATGGATGATACGGACGTTGTCATATCCGGACACGAGCGCCTCGTCGATATATTTGTCGAGGCGGGAAAGCCCTTCTTCGACCCGGACGCCGCGCAGGTCGAGCTCCGACTTCGTCGAGCTCTGACGCTTGAGCGAGCTGCCTTTCGACTGGAGCGACTGCTCTTTCGATGGGCCGATCTTCTGAAGGTCGTCCGCTTTGACGTTCACTTTCATGATCCCGACTTGGACGTTGTACTCGTTGTCGTTCAATTGCTTCACGATATAGCCCTTTTGGTTGAACGTCGTCACTTTCACTTCTTCGCCTTTACTGAACGTACGTTTCTGTTGCGCTTTTTGTTTCACTTTTTGGATCTTTTTCTCTTGGAGCGTCGGTTTCGCCGATTCGAGCTGCTTCTTCGCGGCGATGATCTCGTGCTCTTTGACGATCCCTTCTGCGCGCAGCTTCTTCAAACGGTCGATGACTTCGTTCGCCTGGCGCTTCGCCTGTTCGACGGCCTTCTCGGCACGAGCCTCGGCTTCGCCGTACATCGTGTCGCGCTCGCGCTCGAAATCGGTCAGCTTCGCCTCGAACGCCGCCTGCTCTTCTTCAAGGTCGTGGCGTTTGACGATGAGTTCTTTCTCGAGCTGTTCGGCGCGTTGCTTGGCCGCCTCGAGCTCGTTGATCATCGATTCGACCGATTCGGCGTCGGTGCCGACGTGGCTCCGTGCCTTGTCGATGACTTGTTCCGATAAACCGAGACGTCGGCTGATCTCGAACGCGTTCGAACGGCCCGGTACGCCAATCAACAGGCGGTACGTCGGGCTGAGTGATTCGATATCGAACTCCATCGAGGCGTTCATGACGCCTTCGCGGTTGTAAGCGTAAGCTTTCAGTTCCGAATAGTGCGTCGTCGCCGCCACGCGGGCGCCGCGTCGTTTCACTTCGTCGAGGATGGCGATGGCAAGGGCCGCCCCTTCTTGCGGGTCGGTCCCGGCACCGAGCTCATCGAACAGGACGAGTGACATGAAGTCGATCTTGTCGAGCATGCTGACGATGTTCGTCATGTGCGAGCTGAACGTCGACAAGCTCTGCTCGATCGACTGCTCATCCCCGATGTCGGCGTAAATCGCGTCAAAGACGGACAACTCCGTCCCGAACTCGGCCGGTACGTACAGACCTGACTGCACCATCAGTTGGAGCAATCCGAGCGTCTTGAGCGTCACCGTCTTACCGCCGGTGTTCGGTCCGGTGATAACGAGCGACGTGAACGCCTCACCGAGCTCGACCGTGATCGGCACGACCTCATCTTGCGGGATGAACGGGTGACGCGCCTGTTTCAACTTGATTTCGCGTTCGTCGTTCAATTTCGGCTCCGTCGCTTTGAGCTGATGGCCGTAGGCGACTTTCGCGAACACGAAGTCGAGCGTGGCGAGCACGTCGAGATTGATTACGACCGAATCGGCGACACCGCCGACGAGGTTCGACAGTTCGCTCAAGATGCGGTCGATCTCGGCGCGCTCTTTCAGGCGGACTTCTTGAATCTCGTTGTTGATTGACACGATTGCCTGTGGCTCGATGAAGAGCGTCTGACCCGATGCCGATTGGTCGTGGACGATCCCGCCGAACGCTTGGCGGTACTCCATCTTGACCGGGACGACGTAACGGTCGTTCCGGATTGTGACGATGGCGTCTGACAGCATCTTCGCGTTGTTGCGGAGAATGTTGTCGATCCGTGAGCGGACGCTGCCTTCAAAGCTGCGGAGCTGAGTCCGGAGACCACGGAGCCGGTCGCTCGCCGAGTCTTGGACCGTGCCTTGGTCGTCGATGGCGTGACGGATCGACTGTTCAACCTCGATCAGCTTCGTCAAGCGCTCGGCGTATTCGTCGAGGCGCGGGATGCGGAGGTCTTCATTATCCTCATGAAGCTTCTCGAAGAAGTTCTTCACTTGGCGCCCGCTGTACATGACGGCGGCGACGGCGAGCAGTTCGCTCGTCGAGAGGACCGAGCCGATGGCGGCCCGTTTCACTTCACTGCGGACGTCGGTCAGCCCACCGAGCGGGAGACGATCCCGGAGTCGGACGACCTCGGTCGCCTCACGGGTGACGTTCAAGTTCGACAATACCCGGTCGTACGTATAGTCGGGCTGCATGTTGAGCGCCCGTTCTTTGCCGAGCGAGCTCGCGGCGTGGGCAGCGAGCTGCTGGCGTAGTTTTTCATATTCTAAAACGCGTAACGCGTGATCCATCTAGCATGTTCCTTTCTGTCGCTTCGCGTCGATGAACGCCTTGGCGTCCTCGAACGAGAGGCAGTTGATGATGTCTGACGGTTCGAGATAGGCTTTCCGGGCGTGCAGGACGCCGAGTGCCATATCTTCCATCATATCAGGGTGGTGCGTGTCGGTGTTGATCATCAGTTTGACGCCGGCCGCCTTCGCTTTCTTCAGCGTCGAGGCCGTCAAATCGAGCCGGTTCGGGTTCGCGTTCAACTCGAGCGCCGTCCCCGTCTCTTTCGCGAGGGCGATCAAGCGCTCCTCATCGATCGGATAGCCGTCACGGCGCCCGATGAGGCGACCGGTCGGATGGGCGATGACGTTGACGTACGGCGAGCGGCAGGCGTTCTCGAGCCGGGCCATGATCTCGTCGACGGACTGGTCCATCTTCGAGTGAATCGAGGCAACGACGTAGTCGAGCGTCGCCAAGAACTCGGGCTCATAGTCGAGCGTCCCGTCCGGGCGGATGTCCATCTCGACACCGCGTAGGACGTGCATGTCGTGCTTCTTCGCGGCCTCAAGGATTTCTTCCCCTTGCGCCTCGAGCCGTTCCTCGGTCAAGCCGTTGACGAATGACATGTATTTGCCGTGGTCGGTGATGGCGATCCACTCGTAGCCGCGTGCTTTCATCGCCGCGACGAGCTCGTCGACCGTCAGCTTCCCGTCCGACCAGACCGTGTGCATATGGGCGTCGGCCTTGATGTCGTCGAGCGTCACGAGCTTCGAGATGTCGTGCTCGAACTCAAGGTTCCCTGCCCGGAGCTCCGGCGGGATGAACGGCAGACCGTATCGCTCGAACAGCTCGGCTTCCGTCTCCGGTTGCCAGAGGCCGTCCGCCGTCTCGACGCCATACTCGGAGATCGACTCACCCTTCGCCTTGGCGAGCTGGCGCATCCGGACGTTATGGTCTTTCGAGCCGGTGAAGTGATGGAGCGTCGCGGCGAAGGCGCCCGGTTCGACCATGCGGAAGTCGACCGACACCATCTCCTCGCGCTCAAGGACGAGCGACACTTTCGTCTCGCCGGCCGCGATGACCTCGTTGATGAACGGGAGGGCGAGCAGCTTGTCGCGGAGGGCGACAGGTTCCTCGGTCGCGATGATGAAGTCGAGGTCTTTACACGTCTCCTCGGCACGGCGGAAACTGCCGCCGACCGAATGGCGCAAGACGAGCGGCTCGGCTTCGAGCACCGTCTCAATCTCTTCGACGACCGGACGCATCATGGCGTACGCCAAACGTTCCGGACGTGACTCGAGGTTCCTTGCCGCCGTGAGCAACTTCTCGACGCTCTTGGCCCCGAATCCCGGCAGGCTTGCGGCCGTGCCGTCCTCTAACACGGTAATGAGTGTCTCGAGGTCGACGACGCCAATCTCACGGAGCTTGGCGAGCTTCTTGCCGCCGAGCCCTTGGATTTTGAGCAGTTTCATGAGACCGTATGGGATCTCTTCTTGGAGTGACTCGAGCACTTCACTGCGGCCCGTGTCTCGCCACTCTTGCAGGACGGCGGCCGTCCCTTTGCCGATACCGGAGATCGTCGTCAAATCCTCGATGTCTTCGAGTTCGAGCTCCGTGTTCTCGAGCGCCGTCGCGGCTTTCCGGAAGGCGTTGATCTTGAACGGGTTCTCCCCTTTAATCTCCATATATTGCGCGATCTTTTCTAACAGCATTATCGCTTCAACTTTATTCATTGAAATTCCCCCTTTTCCATACAGAAAAGGCCGAGACACAAGCACTAGCTTGCATTCCGGCCTGTCGTGTTACAACATCTTATTCGAGAACCATTCTGAGAGGTATGGTGTGTCTTGAATGATGTACGTCGCGAGCGACGAGTTATCGACCGCACTTTGGACGCTTGCCATCGGCACGAAGGCGATGACCCATAAAATGAAGAACGTGATCACATACGCCTCGAAGAAACCGAGGACGGCACCGATGATGCCTTTCAATTGGCGCAAGATCGGCAAGTCCGTCAAGAAGTCGAGCATCGATAGGATGAGATGCAAGACAAGTTTCGTGATGACGAACAAGACGACGAACCAAAAGACGTTATAAAATGTCATCTCGAGCCCCGTGAGCGCGTTTAAATCGATGACACCTTTCGGAAGCGTTCCATCGAGTTGCGACGGATACGGAATCCAAAGCTTGAACGCTTCGGCGAGATCACGGTAGTATGCATTGGCGACGAGGAAACTGATGATGAGCGCGACCCAATGGCCGAGCTGCAAGATTGCCCCGCGACGGAACCCGTTAACGATTCCGATGAACAAGAAAAACAGTATAAGTAGAGTAACCATAAAGTGATTTATTCTCCCGTATTTCGTTTAGTTTTGACGTGATCGCTCGCGATTTGGATAGCGGCGAGCACCGCTGCCTGACGAGCGTCTAGATGAGGGGACTGTTCACGAATCTCACGGATTTTGCTATCGACCAGAAAGCCCACTTCCCTCACATGATCGGCCGGCTCTTCGCTGACGATCGTATAGTCTTGACCCGCGATATGAATTGTTGTTCGTTGTACCTGCACGCGTCACCCCTCCTTTACGTCTATTCAAAATTAATCATAACATCGTTTGTATATTAGGAAAAGAAGAAGGTCCCTCGCTTTTCCACTCCAACATTTTGTGATACCCTATTTCAAAGTTGTCAAACGTCAATCTTCATTGAAAAATGAAAGATAGGGTGGCAACACCGCATGAAATGTGCGAAAATAGCAACAATTCAAACATTAAGAGAGGATGATTTATTTGAAATTACGCATTGGCCTTCTAGGTCGCATCATCATCGCTATCGCATTCGGGATTCTACTCGGTAGCATCGTACCAGAAAGCCAGAACTGGATTGTCCGGACGTTCGTCACGTTCAACACGGTCTTTGGACAGTTCCTAGGCTTCGCCATCCCACTCATCATTCTCGCCTTCATCATTCCAGGAATCGGGGAACTTGGAAAAGGCGCTGGGAAATTGGTCGGTTTGACGGCACTAATCGCATACGTATCGACAATCGCTGCCGGGACGCTCGCCTACTTCGCGACGAGCAACCTGTTCCCACAAATTTTGACACGTAACAACGCATCAGCTGAAAGCCCGGAGGAAGCGCTCTTAAAAGGCTTCATGGAATTCGAGATCCCACCGGTATTCGGCGTTATGACGGCGCTCATTCTCGCATTCGTCATCGGCATCGGGATTGCCGCCATCGAAAGCAAGCGCTCGCTCGATTTGGCCATGGATTTCCGCGATATCATTGAACTACTCATCAGCAAAGTCATCATTCCACTATTACCGATTCACATCGCCGGAATTTTCATGAACATGACGTATGCCGGACAAGTCGCTGAGATTCTCTCGGTGTTCTCGCTCGTCTTCGTCACAATCATCGTCCTACACTTGACGATGCTCTTGATTCAATACTCGATCGCAGGGGGTCTCAACAAAGAGAACCCGCTTCGCCTCTTGAAGACGATGATGCCGGCTTACTTCACGGCCATCGGGACACAGTCGTCAGCGGCGACAATCCCGGTCACGCTTCGCCAAGCGAAAGCGAACAACACGGACGAGGGCGTCGCCAACTTCGTCGTCCCGCTCTGTGCGACGATCCACTTGTCAGGGTCGACCATCACGCTCACATCGGTCGGTGTCGCCCTCATGTACTTGAACGGCATGCCAATGTCTTACGCGATCGTGCTTCCGTTCATCCTCGCCCTCGGCGTCACGATGATCGCGGCACCAGGCGTACCAGGTGGAGCCGTTATGGCCTCACTCGGTTTGTTCGGTTCGATCCTCGGGTTCGATGCGACGATGCAAAGTCTCGTCATCGCCCTCTATTTGGCACAAGATAGCTTCGGCACGGCGACGAACGTCACGGGAGACGGGGCCATCGCCAAGATCGTTCACTACTTCAAACGCAACACGAAACTCCTCGACGACGCGAAAGCGCGCGAAGAAATCGCATAATACGCTCCAAAATTTGATAGAATGAGGAAAACGGGCAGGCCACGCGGTTTGCCCGTTTTTCATACATACGAAGAAAGGGTGTTTACATGGAACTGATTCGTTGGAACGACCTATCCGGATTTGAAGAACGTGTCATGCCCCACCTGCTCGAACATGAGGCCGAGAACAGCTTGATGATTGGCGTGCTCGATGCCATCAAGCAAGGCCGATACGAGTCGTATTTTCAACTGACCGTCGAAGATGACGGTGATGTGCTCGCGATCCTGCAAGTGACGCCGCCCCATCCGCTCAACTATGTGCTCGTGAAGCCTGAGCGAGAGGATGACGTCCTTCGTCTGCTCGTGCCTGAACTATTAAATGGTGATATCCCATTCACCGAGGTCGTCTCGCAAGCTGATCTAGCGATGAATTTCTACACGCTCTGGTACATCCTGACGGCGCGAGAGCCGAAAGTCTTCATGGAGCAAGGCCTATATCGTCTTGATCGTGTCAACGACATTCCGCTGTCGGAAGGGTCGATGCGACGGGCGATCGAGGACGATGAGGCATTCCTCGTGAAGGCGTATAACGCGTTCGAAAAGGATACCGGTTTACCGGTCTCGTCGAAGGCAAACGCGACACAAAAAATTGCGACGATGCTCGAGAATCAAGAAGTGTACGTCTGGGAAGTCGACGGCAAGGTCGTCTCGTGTGCGAAAAAATCGCGCGAGACCGCGAACGGCGTCACCGTCTCGTTTGTCTACACGCCAAAAGCGTTACGCAAGCGCGGCTATGCCCGCTCGCTCGTCGCCGAGCTGAGCCGGGAGCTCTTGACGTCGAAACAATATTGTACGCTCTATACGGATTTGAGCAACCCGACATCGAACAAGATTTATAAAGAAGTCGGCTATCAGAAAATCTTCACCTCGGCGTGGATTCGATTGCCTAGCTGATTTGATGCGTCTCCCCTATACTGTAGGGGGAGGCGATTTTTGATGAACAGATTATTCGGTTGGTGGCTCCGCATCCCGCGCCGGGTCCGGATGACCGCCTTGACAGTCGTCACGCTCGCCGTGCTCAGTTATATGGTGGTCCTCGGTGGAAGAAGCATGGTTAACGACCCGAACTGGGATACGCTCTGGCTGAGCGTCATCGGTGCCGCCCTGCTGACCTTGATCGCGTATAAGGCAACAAAAAAGTGATCGACGCGTTCGTCGATCACTTTTACTATACGTTTAGAAGAATGAAGCTGGGTTGACCGTGTTACCCGCGCTCGAAGACGAGTACGAGTAGCCGCCACGGTGAATCTCAAAGTGCAAGTGTGAGCCAGTCGAGTTCCCTGTGCTACCCATCGCGCCGATGTTTTGGCCTTGTGTCACACGTTGACCGGCTGATACCGATACCGAGCTCATGTGTGCGTACACTGTCGTCCAGACCTGCCCGTTCAACACATGCGTGATGATGACGTGGTTGCCGTAGGCCCCACCCCATCCAGCACGTGTGACCGTACCTGTTTGTGACGCATTGATCGGCGTTCCGACTGGTCCCGCGATATCAAGTCCGTTGTGGAACGAGTAGCCGTTCGCACCGCTCGCCGCGCCCCAACCTTGTGAAAGACGACCGTTCGCCGGGCGTTGGAACATGCCACCACTTGCCGGTACAGATGTCGCAGCCGATGCTTGCGGTGTGCTGACTGCGCTCGCAGCAGAGTTTGAACTCTGTTGTTTCTTCGCAGCCGCTGCTGCCGCTGCCGCACGTTTCGCTTCTTCCGCTGCACGACGTTGCGCTTCCATTTCAGCTTTGATGGCTTTCTCTTGTGACTTGAGTGTTGACTCCATTTCTTGGAGGCTCACCAATTTCGATTCGAACTTCACTTTTTCAGCGTTGAGTTTCTTGATTTTCGCTGCGCGCTCTTTCATTTTCTTGTTGAGCGTCTTTTGACGTTGTTCGAGTTCTTCTTTTTGTTTCACGAGAGCATCGCGCTCGGCTTTCAACTCAGCTTGCGCTGCAGCCAATTTGTCTTTCGTCGCTTGGTATTCTTCAAAAATCTGCTTGTCGTTCTCTTGAATCGTACCGGCTGTGATCATTCGTGTGAGTAAGTCACCGAAGTCTTTTGAACCGAAGATGAATTCAGCCCAGTCGATCGAGCCACCGCCATTTTTTTGCATCGTGGCCATGCGCTCTTTCATCAACTCTTCTTGCGCCTTCATCTTTGCTTCGTATTGCTTGATTTTCTTTTGAAGGGCCGCAATTTTTTGTTGTGTCGCACGAATCTCAGCTTTTTTTTGAGCGACGTCATTGATGACGTCTTGGAGTTCGGCATCTAACTTGTTGATTTCTTGCTGTTCTTTGCTGATTGCCTGCTCACGTTTTTGGATCGAGGCGTTCGCTTTGCTTTGTGCACTGTTATTTTGTTGTTGTTGCTGCTGCACCTTTTTCTGTTTGTCTGTAAGTGACGCTGCATAGCCAGGTGTCGTGCCGCTAATGAGAAGAGCTCCTAAAGTGACGGTTGCTGCAAGTTTCTTCAAGTTAATCAATGTGCTTCCCTCCGCTGAGTTCTGTGAATTTCTATATAAAATAGATCGAATAATTTATAAGTTAAAACGCGAATTCCTGTATCGCTCTGAGACTCATTATAGCAATCTAAACCTAAAGTTATTTTACACTTATATTTCATTCGCATTACATTGACCTGTTTTAGGTTTTATACGTTTAAAAATGGGGGTATAAAGGGATTTCTCATTTCCCCATGTCACAAAAACGTTATAAATAAAAAAGAAAAGCACTTCTTGAAAGCGCTTTTCAAATAACTACCTATATGATTTTTTTACCACCTTGGGGAGACATACCCCGATCGCGACCGATTCGTTCGGCCGTGTTTCCACAAATAATAACCGCCAACGAGAAGGACGCCACAGGCTGCCCCGAAACTGTCGAGCAGGATATCCTGAATGAGCGGCGTCCGCTCCGGCGTCAGGCTTTGATGGAACTCATCAAAGATGGCGACCGTATTCGCGAGCGCCCAGGCAAACAAGATCGTCAGACCGGCATGGAGTCTCGTCCGTGACACGGCTTTGACGAGAAGTGCCCCGAGAGCGAAGAAGACGGTGAAGTGCGCCGCTTTCCGAATCAAGAACTCAATCAAGCCGACGCTCCCTTTCGCCTCGAGCGATACTGGTCCTCCGGCGTACTCGAAGTCGACGGTCGAGAGTACCGGTTCGGCCCACGTCCAATCGAACCGTTCGAGCGGTGAGACGATGCTCTGGTCCGAATACGGGGTCGCGCTCGAGAAGAATAAGCCAATCAGGATCAAACTGATCCATATAAATTCATTTTTCAGTATGTACATAACACCGTTCCTTTCTACAACGAGTCTCATTATACGCCGTCCATCATGTTTCATTGTAACAACGACTTCATCATTTCATGACAATTTGATTGCGAACAACCGGTTCAAAGTCGTGTCTTGAAATTCCGATTGGTATAATGAAAATAAAAAGGGGGAATCAACATGATCTATCAATATGAAGCGGCCGACATGAGCGGCAAGCTCCAACCGCTATCCAAATACGAGGGGGACGTCCTGTTGATCGTCAACACGGCGAGCAAGTGCGGCTTCACACCACAGCTCGACGGGCTCGAGAAATTATATGAACGTTACCAGGGGCAAGGGTTCCATATCCTCGGCTTCCCATGCAACCAGTTTGGCAATCAAGACCCGGGCTCGAACGAGGAAATCAGCGAGTTCTGTCAATTGAACTACGGTGTGACGTTCCCGATGTTCGCCAAAGTCGACGTGAACGGGAAAGACGCCCACCCGCTCTTCCAATACTTATCAAAAGAAGCACCGGGCCTGCTCGGCTCGAAGACGATCAAGTGGAACTTCACGAAGTTCCTCGTCGACCGGAACGGCAACGTCATCGAACGGTTCTCGCCGCAGACGACACCGGACGAGATCGAGACGGCGGTCAAACGTCTGTTATAAGGAAAAGGATGGTCCACCGAAATCCGGCGAACCATCCTTTTTTTAGCGTGGGGTGATGAAGTTGATCGTGTAGAACGGACTTGATTCTTCATTATAGACGAGGCCGACCGACACGTGCGTGAAACCATCTTTCAAAATGTTCTCCCGGTGGCCGAGCGAATTCATGAGTCCCCAGTGGGCGTGGAAGACGCTCATCTGCCCCATCGCCAAGTTTTCTCCGGCGAGGGAGTAGGCGATGCCGGCCTCATTCATCCGCTCGAACGGGTCGCGGCCCTCGGGATCGGTATGGCTGAAGAAGTTGTTGCGGGCCATGTTCTCACTATGGGCGCGCACGACCGGGAGCAGCGGTTCGTAGTCAGCGAGCGCCGACAATCCGAACTTCTGACGGTCCCAGTTCATGAGCATCCGCATCAATTGTTCGTTCGCGACGAGATTGTCTTCCGACACGTCGCCGTAATAGCCGTCACTCGACTCCTCGACGTCCCGGTCGACAGTGAGCACGGCCTTTAGCTTGTCCTCATCGTGCTGATCGAAGAAGAGCGTCACATAGTCGTCGTCGATCGCATAGACGTTGAATGACGGGTCGTCCGGGATCAAATAGCGTTTGAGTCCCTTTTTATACGACTTGACCTCATCGAAACCGATTTGCTCGACTTGTTGCCGTGTCGTCTCACCCACGACGAGTCCTTCATAGACGCTCCCCGTCTCGAACTGGTAATGGCCTTTCTTCGAACCGTCGTCATCAATCAACTCGAGGCTCCGGTCTCCGCCCTTCTCGAGCAAGTACCAGTCATGCCCGGCATATTGGCTCGTGAAGCGCGGCGCGTCGGTCGCACGTTCCTGTTGTTCTTCCGCCACTTCCGTCGACTTCACTTGAACGCTCGTCGGCGCCGACACGTTCGGCACTTCATACTTCCAGGCCGCATACATGCCGATCGCGAGCAATAGAATCACTAGTTTACGAAACATCGCGTCTCCTTTCGAAAAAACTACTCCTGTCGCTCACCGAAGTCACGCAGTCGTGTCTTGATATCGATGAGCATCTCCATATAAGCGACGTACGTCGCTTCATCTATATTCAGCATACCACTCACTTTGACCGGTACGTCTTCGGCCTGCTCACGCAGTGCGCTACCGGACGGCGTGAGGGATAAGAGGACGCGACGCTCGTCGTCGGTCGCCCGGACTTTCTCCACGTAATCGAGCTGAATCAATCGTTTCACGAGCGGCGACAGCGTGCCCGAGTCGAGCGTCAGTCGGTCGCCGAGTTGTTTCATGTCGATATTGTCTTCTTCCCACAAGACGAGCATGACCAAGTACTGGCTATACGTCAGCTTGAGCGGCGCGAGAATCGGCCGATACAGGCGCGTCAATTCTTTCGAGGCGGTATAGAGCTGAAAACAAATCTGATGCTCTAATGTTAACGAACTTTTCATGTCATTTCCTCCGGCTATAGTCTTAGGACAAGCATATCACTTGCTTATCTGTTTGACTGCCCTATAATTAGATTGTGCACAACTTAATTGCCTAAAAACGAAATGGAGGAATTGAATCATGAAACCATTATTCACAGCTTCAGCAACTGCAATCGGTGGCCGCGAAGGTCGCGTTACATCGACGGACGGCGTCATCGACTTGAACGTCTCAATGCCTGGCTCAAAACACGCGGATGAAGCGACGAACCCGGAGCAACTCTTCGCAGCGGGTTACGCGGCATGTTTCGGTAGCGCCTTGAACCTCGTTATCGGCAAAGAACGTATCAAAACAGATGGCACGAACGTCACAGGACACGTGACGCTCAACCAAGACGATGAAGGCTTCTTCATCTCGGTCGAACTCGAAGTCGAGATCAAAGGTGTGGATCAAGCGACGGCGGAACGTCTCGTCGAAGCGGCACACCAAGTTTGCCCGTACTCGAAAGCGACACGCGGCAACGTCGACGTCAAGTTGACTGCCAAAGCAGCATAATTCGATGGCCCGCTTCCGAGCGGGCTTTTTTTTGCGTCTCCCTACTCTACGGAGTAGAATGAAGGAACGATAGACAAGGAGAGGAGGCGGATGATGTTCAAAGGAAAACGAAAATATGTGACGTTCGGCCTCGGGGTCGCGTTTCTTCTCGCCGCCTTCTATAACGGCCTGACCGTCCGCAATTATGCGGTCGAGTCGGACAAGCTCGAGGCAGGACAATCGTTCCGAGTCGTCCTGCTGTCGGACTTACACGGCTACTCGTACGGGGACGACCAGCGCGTCTTGATCGACAAAGTACGAGACCAATCACCGGATTTGATTGCCCTGCCCGGTGATATCCTCGACCGCTTCCGCTCCCCCGACGCCTCGTTTGAATTGATCGAGGGGCTACAAGGGATCGCGCCGATGTATTTCGTGACCGGCAATCATGAGATCGACGGCTCGGACGATTTCGTCCGCCACGACGTCAAGGACGTATTTCGCTCTTATGGTGTGACCGTGCTCGAGAACGAGACCGCGTCAATCAATGTCAACGGCGTCGACGTCCTCGTCGGCGGACTCGAGGACCCATTGCGGACGTATACGGAAAACATCCACGGCAGCTGGGAAGAGACGGCATTGACCTCACTCGGTGATGTCGACACCGAGACGGCATTCAGTCTGCTCTTGTCACATCGGGCCGAGCAGGTCGAGACGTACGCCGCCTTACCGTTTGACCTCGTCCTCTCAGGCCATGCCCACGGCGGGCAGGTTCGAATTCCCTATTTATTGAACGGGCTGTACGCGCCGGACCAAGGCTTCTTCCCGAAGTATGCCGGCGGTCTATATGAGCACGAGACGTTCACCCACGTCATCGGTCGCGGCTTCAATTACAGCGTCAGTGTACCGCGCGTGTTCAACCCACCAGAGATCGTCGTCATCGACGTCGCTGGGACCGGGGCTCCTCAATGAGCCCCTTTTCCTATTTTCCCTAAAAATCGGATTCGCATGCACCGAGTGCGGGTACAGTATCCATGTTGTGACTTACCTGTTTTTGAAAAAAGGAGGAAGTGGACATATGCGTGCTGTTACCTATCAAGGAACGAAGAACATCGAAGTCAAGGACGTGAAAGACCCGGAGATCGAGAATCGGGAAGAGATTATCGTCAAGATCACATCGACGGCCATCTGTGGATCGGATTTGCATATTTATCAAGGGAACATGCCAACCCGTCATGGGTTCATCATCGGCCATGAGCCGATGGGCATCGTCGAAGAAGTCGGACCGGACGTGACAAAAGTCAAAAAAGGCGACCGCGTCGTCTTGCCGTTCAACGTCTCGTGCGGCCATTGCTTCTATTGTGAGAACGACATGGAGAGCCAGTGCGACAACTCGAACCATGCCCCGCACACCGACGCCGGCGGGTTGTTCGGTTACACCGAGCAGTTCGGGAACCATCCCGGCGGTCAAGCCGAGTACTTAAAAGTACCGTATGGAAACTTCATGCCGCTCGTCATCCCGGAGTCGTGCGAGCTCGATGACGAGGCGCTCCTGTTCTTATCGGACGTCATCCCGACGGCGTGGTGGAGTCTAGACAACGCGGGTATGAAGGCTGGCGACACGGTCGTCGTCCTCGGATCGGGGCCGGTCGGTCTGATGACGCAAAAGCTCGCCTGGGTGCGCGGCGCGAAACGTGTCATCGCCGTCGACCCCGAAATCTATCGGTTGAATCGGGCCAAGCTGTCGAACAACGTCGAGACCGTCCTGTTGAAAGACCCGGTCGAAACCGGCAAATACATCCGCGAGATCACGGGTGGCGGCGCCGATATCGTCGTCGACTGTGTCGGGATTGACGGGAAGAAATCACCAATCGAGAAAGTCGAGCAGAAACTCATGGTCCAAGGCGGTACGCTCAGCGCCATCAAAGTCGCCAAGGAAGCCGTCCGTAAGTTCGGCATCGTCCAATTGACCGGTGTTTATCCGATGAACTACAACCAGTTCCCGATGGGCGACTTCTTCACACGCAACGTCACATTGAAGACCGGACAAGCCCCGGTCATCCACTATATGCCCGAGCTGTTCCAAATGATCGTCGACAAGAAGTTCGACCCGACCGACATCATTACGCACCGCTTACCGCTCGAACAAGCGGCCGACGCCTACAAAATCTTTAATGATCATCTCGACGACTGCGTCAAAGTCGTCTTAAAACCATAACGAACAAGCGGTCCCCGACAGATGTCAGGGACCGCTCGTTCATTTACCAGATCGTCCGTTCTTCGCAACATTGTGCTTCCCTTTCGATTTGAACGGTCGAACGCTCGAACGTGGCGAACTCTCGGATTCGTTTCGTCACCTCACGCAAGACGCGCTGGTCGTCCGTGTCTGCCCCGATCAAGACGTGGCACGTGACGGCGAGTTCGTTCGATGAGATTGACCAGACATGTAAGTCATGGACTTCTTTGACGCCATCGACGCCACCGAGTTCACGTTGCATCGCCACGACGTCGATTTGGTCGGGTGTCCCTTCCATCAAAATATGGATCGCCTCCCGCGTCACGCGGTAGCCGCTCAACAAAATCAGGACAGCGACGAACAGACTCGCGATCGGGTCGGCAAGTGTCCATCCGAACGCCATGATCAATACGGCCGCCGTGATGGCACCGACCGAGCCGAGCAAATCGCCGAACACGTGCAACAGTGCACTGCGGACGTTCAAGTTGTCACGTTCACCCCTCATGAGCAGCCAGGCCGCGAGTACGTTGACGAGCAGTCCGATGATGGCGACCGTGAGCATGCCCCCGCTCAAAATCTCAGGCGGGGCGAACAAGCGCTGATACGCCTCGATGATGATGTAGATGGATATGACGAGCAGCGTCAATCCGTTGACGAATGCCGCCAAAATCTCGAAGCGCCGATAGCCGAACGTGCGCTCCGGCGTCGCCTGCCGTGCCCCGAACCGGACGGCGAGAAAACTGAGTCCGAGCGCGGCGGCGTCACTGAGCATGTGGCCCGCATCCGACAAGAGCGCCAAACTGTTCGTCCATAATCCGCCGATGACCTCGACGATCATGAACGTCGCGATCAGGACGAACGACCAGAATAACGCCCGTTGATTCGTCGTATGGTGATGATGGTGGTCATGTCCGTGGTGATCGTGATGTGCACCCATACCATCCCCTCCTCTCCCTTTCATTCTATACCTTTCTCCTTTAACATTCAAACGTTCGTTTGAATGAATACATAAAAACAATCGCCGAAAGGGATGTCCTCTCGACGATCGCAGTTATTTTTGTTCGAGCCGGACCCGCATGACCCCGTCATATGGGAACAACTTCAATTGTCGCGTCTCGCCCTCATACCAACTGCCGGCATTTTGACTGCTCGTCGCCGTCATATCAGGCGTCGCGACCGCTTGGCGGTCCCAGTCGATCGCCTTCACCTGTTGGTCACGCACCATCAAGAAGAAACCGTCATAGAAATGATATTCGTTCACTTGGTCACGCTGGACGGCTTTCGGGGCCCCGAGCGTGGCCCGGACACTGTCGATGTCTTGGCCGAGCACTTCGATTGTCGCCGCATCCGCCGTCGGGACGACGGTCTTCCATGCCGCGGTCACGTCGTCATCGGAAACGCTCGTCGCTTCCCCCGTCACTTGCGCTTCCGTCACCCACCCGGTCGTCCGCTCATTCAATTGGAGCTTGACGAAACCACTGACGGCCTCGAGTTGTTCGAAACGGTCGCCGAGGTCGGCCTCATAGATGACCGTCACCCGGTCATCGGCGAACACTTTCGTATACGGTGCCGCGATATAGACGAACACCCCGTCGGTCTCGTCAGCCTCTGCTTCCGCCTCGGTCTCCTCTGTCGCTTCCGTCTCACTGTTGACCGATTCGGTCGCGATGTCGTCCGTCTCCGGCAACGCCGACTTCTTCGAGTCCATGAGCGCCGCGAAAGCGATGACGCCGATGAGCGAGGCGATCAACAACACCACTGTCGCTGATTGCCAAAACCGTTTCCGTTTCCGTGACGCTGCCCGTGATACCCGTACTTCTTCTTTCATGTTCTTCCACCCCTATTTGTTTCGTCCCTTCTCCGATTCGGCAAGGGGGATCCCGTTTCCTGCCTCGTCGAAGAAAATTTGCGGCTCGCTCGTCAACGTCTCGAGCGTCCGCAGCGTCGCGTCGACGTCGACTGGCGGCTTTGTATCACCCGACTCAAGGACTTGCACCGTCTTTCCGAGCTCGATTGTCCGGTCCGTCAATCGATGGAACGTCCGGTCGTGCGAGATAAGGATCAACCCGCCCCGGTATACGTCGAGTGCGGCTTCGATTTGTTCTCGCGTCGCCACATCCAAATAGTTCGTCGGCTCATCGAGCGCGAGCAAATCCGCATCCGAGAAGTAGAGGATGAGGAAGGCGATGCGGCACTTCTCCCCCATGCTCGCGTCACGGATCGGCTTATACACCTCATCGCGGCGGAATAAGAAGTGCGCCAAAAGCGTCCGTGCCTCCGTCTCTGTGATGTCACTCTCGGCGAGAAGTGCGTCGAGCAACGTCCCGTCTTTCGGCAATCGCGCGAGCGTCTGCGAGAAATAGCCAACCTTCAGTTTCGGGTGACGCTTGATGTCCCCTGCCTCCGGTGCGAGTTCGCCGATCAATAGTTTCAAAAGCGTCGTCTTCCCACTTCCGTTCGGACCGACGATGGAGATGCGGTCACCCCGGTTCACCGTGAACGAGAGGTGCTCAAAGAGGGGTTCCTCATAACCGAACGAGACGTCGTCGACCGTGATCCACGTCTTCGCCTCGAGCGGGTCGGCTTGGAAACGGACGGAGACGTGGGCCGCGTCTTTCGGGCGATCGGGCCGAGAACCTTCGAGTTGCTCGAGCTTACGTTCCCTTGCCTTCATTTTGACGGCGAGGTTCGCCGCTCCTTTTTGCGCGCCGGGACTCCGTACGCTCGCCGTCGCTTTCGCTTTCAAATGCCACCCCTTATATTGGGCGATCATATCAAGCAGCTCCGACTTCCGCGCTACGTAGCGGGCATGGGCTCGCTCGTCGCGTACACGTTCCTCGGCCTTCTGGTGTTTATAGGCCGTGTAGTTGCCAGGATAGCGGACGACTTTCCCTTCGTCTAATTCAAGGATGACCGTCGCAACATCGTCGATGAACTGGCGGTCGTGGGAGATGGCGAGCACCGTACCCGGAAACTCGTTCACCCAGCGCGTCAGCCACTCGATTGAGTCGACATCGAGATGGTTCGTCGGCTCGTCGAGCAGGACGATATCGACATGTCGCATCGTGAGCCGAGCAAGTTGGGCCCGTGTCTGTTCACCGCCGCTCAACTCTCGGAGCCGGATCGAGTCCTGTGCGTCGAGACCGAGCCGTTTGAGCGCTCGTCTCGCTTCGGTCTCGAGTCCGAAGGCGTCAGTTGCGAGCGCCTCGTCGTATGCTTCAAGCACGCGCGCCGTGTCACCTGATGTGACATCCATGTAGAGCGGATAGCGCTGCGGGTCGCCTTGCATGACGTAGTCCAGCGCAGTCTCTTCTCCGTCAAACACCGTCTGTTCGACGCCACCGACCGAACCTAAGACGTCGATCGTGCCTGCCTGCGGGGTCAGCTCGCCGATAAGCAGCTTGAACAGCGTCGTCTTGCCGGACCCGTTCTGTCCGAATAAGATGGCCCGTTCTGCTGCCGCCACGTCGAACGAGACGTTGTCGAATAATGGTTGCCGGTCGTGGTCGAACCGGACTTGTTGGATTGATAACATATTGTTTCACCTCGCTAATTGTTCGGATACGCGATGAAACAAAAAACACCATCCGCTCAAAAGCGATGGTGTGAAGAGCTCCGGTCAAGCGGAAAGAAGGGTTACCCCCGTAGCCTGAAATTGGACACACTTCACCCGTGACTGTTCGTGCGAACAGTGATGATTCGTTTCATCAGTTGAGGGCGTGTGACTTTTTCATGGCACGTTGTACCTTCCTTTCCTAAGTTATTACAACCGTACCAAATTGAAAGCGGATTCGCAAGGGGTGCCCCACAATCTCCCATTTTTTCTACACCTTCCGGCGGATGCAAGCGCGTCACGCAAGCGGTATGATTAAACCAACTTAGATGATGAGGTGACTGCCATGAAATTACGAAACCTACTCGTCCCGAGCGCTGTCCTAGCGAGCGTCGGTACGTTCTTATATACACGATTCAAACAAAGACTGCCTCGCCCCGCCTTCAAAGTCCCGACGGTCAAGCCGGACCTCGCCTCGTTCGATGAGACGATGATCGGCGCCACCTGGGTCGGCCATTCGACCGTGCTCATCCATTGGTACGGATTAAAGATTTTGACCGATCCGGTGTTCTCGAACCGGATTGGGGTCCACGTCGGCCCGGTCACGTTCGGGATGAAACGCCATACCGCCCCCGCCCTCTCGATCGAGGAGATTGGGCACGTCGACGTCATCTTGCTCAGTCACGCCCATATGGACCACTTCGACCATAAGAGCCTGAAGCGGCTGATCACCCGCGATACGGTCGTCATCTCGGCTCCAGGCACGAGCAAACTGTTACGTAAATATCCGAGCTTACAGACGCTCGAGATGCATCCACACGACAAATTGACGCTCGCGAACGGGCTCCACGTCCAAGCGATCCCTGTCGCCCACTGGGGCAATCGTTTCCCATGGGACAAACATATGGGCTATAACGGCTACGTCTTGAAATATAAAGGGGTCCGCATGCTGTTCGCCGGGGATACGGCGTACACCGAGTCGTTCAACGGGCTCGCGAACAAAGAGCCGATCGACCTCGCCTTTTTCCCGATCGGTGCCTATCAACCCGAGTCGTTCGAGGAAGCGCACTGCACGCCGGAACAGGCATGGACGATGTTCAAACAGAGCGGCGCGAAGCGTTTCTTCCCGATGCATTGGGACACGTTCGTCTTATCCTACGAACCCGTCGAGGAGCCGTATGAGCGACTCGTCGCCGCGGCAAAGCTTGAACGTGATCAAATCGTGATCAAGGCGCACGGCGAAAGCATTCGGCTGTAGCTTTCGCTTTCACTTCCGGACGATTTTCGGTAACGTAAGAGGTGAGAGGGAGGGAATCAATTTATGGAATGGACAACACTCAACAATGATGTGAAACTGCCGATGCTCGGACTCGGCGTGTACAAAGTGGAAGACGGAGCGGTCACGGTCGACACGGTCAAAGCGGCGCTTGATGCCGGCTATCGGTTAATCGACACGGCGGCCATCTATCAAAACGAGGAGAGCGTCGGCCAAGCGATTCGCGAGTCAAGCGTCCCGCGGGAAGACATCTTCGTGACGACGAAACTGTGGAACGAGTTCCACGGCTATGACGAGGCACTCCAAGCGTTCCAAGATAGCCTCGACCGGCTCGGGCTCGAATATGTCGACTTGTTCTTGATTCACTGGCCGATGCCGCGCTTCGGCAAGTTCGTCGAGACGTATAAAGCGCTCGAACAGTTGTATGAGGAAGGCAAGGTTCGGGCCATCGGGGTCTCGAACTTTGAGATCAGCCACCTCGAACAGATCATCCAGTCGTGCTCGATCGTACCGGCGGTGAACCAAGTCGAGATCCACCCATACCTGTCCCAAAAAGAATTGATCGCGTTCTGCCAGCGGTACGATATCCAGATTCAGGCGTGGAGCCCGCTCATGAAAGGGCGTGAGGCGCTCGAGGACCCGGTCATCACCGAGATCGCTGATAAGTACGGGAAGTCGCCGGCTCAAGTCATCTTGCGTTGGCACTTGCAGAACGGCGTCGCCGTCATCCCGAAATCGGTCACGCCGAGCCGGATTCGCGAGAATATAGAGGTATTCGACTTCACGTTGACGAAAGAAGAGATGCACGCGATCGATGGACTCAACCGCGACGAGCGGACCGGGTCTGACCCGAACGAGATGCACAAAATCCACTACTGAGGAGAGATTGTACATGTTCAAAAAACTAGCTTCTGATTTGACGGGCTTCAGCGATATCGGCGAAGTCATCGACCCGAAAGATTTTGATAAAGCGGATTCGGATGATTACGTCCTGCATGAGGACAACGAGAAGATTTATTTCTTGATCAAATCGAAATCGGACGAGTACTGCTTCACAAACTTGGCGATGATCCACCTCGACGGGACGAGTGCGATGAGTTCGAAACGCGTCTTGTACCGTTATCCTTACGCCCATTTCCCATTGAATAACGTCATGTTCGAGACGGCCGGTACGGTCGACATGGACGTCGAGATCAAGTTCACCATCGGCGACAAGCCGTACTCAATCGACGTGAACAAGAAACAAATCGAGCATGTGAAAGACTTGTACAAATCGCTCCTCGCCATCGCTGAGAAGCAACGTGAAGGCCGGAAGATGATGGAGTATGCCAACGCGTCACTCACGCATTCGGTGTCGATTTTGAGCGGACTCCGCCAAGGCGACATGAACGTGGCGTCGACGTTCAAGGAATTGAACGAACAAAGCTTCGACTGGCTCAAAGGTCACTATCACGAGTGGAACCGCAAAGACTTCGGTGACGTGTTCGAGAAGTACATCAACAACTAATGAAAAATGGCCCACGATTCAGACGAATCGTGGGCCATTTTCATTTGCCTTCATCAATCAATTGTTCGGCGAGCCGTTGGAACAAGTGGCTCATATGGACGGCCGAGGCGATGGCGAGCGACTGTTGGATGCCGTTCGTCTCGTTCGTGCGCACGTTGGCGAGGAGCGTCTCGGCCTGCGCCTCGAACGCCTGCATGTTCTGCTCCTTCTGAACCTGGTACGCGTCATAGAAGTCCTCGAGCGAGAAACCCTCGTCCGACTCGTTCAACGGCCGGAGCGTCTCTTTGATGTCATTAATCGAGAGCAACCCTTTCATCTCGTAAATCAGGCTGAGCAACATCAAATGCTCGTTCGTGTATTTCTTGTTTTTGACAGGATGGAACAACTTGCCCTTGGCGTAGTTGTTGATCATCGTCTTCGTCAAAATCGTCTCATCGTCGCTTCGTTTCATCTTGCCGTAATGTTGCTCGAACAGCTGGATGACTTGGTCCATATATAAGTCGATCGTCGGGAGCACCTGTTTCGGCAACGTCCCTTCCGTCTCTACAATCTCGTGCGGTTTCATTGGATCACCTCCCCTTCAGTATACGGACAAACTCAATTTGTCGAAACAAAAACCTTGTTGTTCTTCCGTATACAGCTTATCATGTAGTTATGGATACTACATGACGTGATAAGGAGTGTTTTTACATGAATTCGATTTTTCGGGAACCGATTAACGCACTGACCCATTTGGCCGGGGCCGTGCTCGCGTTCGTCGCGTTGATTGCGATGACGGTGAAAGCGTCTCTGCTCGGGTCGCCGCTCGCCATCATGGCTGCGATCTTGTTTGGGATTAGCCTCGTCTTCCTCTATTTGTCGTCCGGCCTGTACCACAGCATCATCGCCTCGCCGAAAGTCATCGCCTTTTTCCGGAGAATCGATCATGCGATGATTTACGCCTTGATCGCCGGGACGTACGCCCCGCTCACGTTGCTTGCGCTCGAAGGGCCGACACGTTGGGTGTTGTTCGGCACCGTCCACGCGCTCGCCTTGTTCGGCATCATCTTCAAGCTCGTCTGGTTCCACGCGCCACGCTTCTTGTCGACAGCGCTCTATATCGGCATGGGCTGGTTATCGGTGTTCTTCATCGGGCCGCTTCATGACGTCATCGGCAACGCCGGCATCTTCTGGCTCATCCTCGGCGGCGTCATGTACACGATTGGCGGACTCATTTACGGCTTCAAGCCGAAGTTCGTCAACTGGCGCGGTTGGGGCTTCCACGAGGTGTTCCATTTGTTCATCTTGTTCGGCAGTTTCGCCCACTTCGTCTGCGTGTTCTGGTACGTCTTCTAAGTCCTCCTCGTGAGGGCTTTTTTCGTGAGCACATTCATTTACTTCGATTTCAAGACATCCTACACTGACTGTAGGAGGGATTGAATATGAAAATTGAAGTTTGGTCAGACTATGTCTGCCCGTTCTGTTATATCGGCAAGCGCCGTCTAGAAGAAGCGCTCGAACAGTTCCCGCACGCGGACAACGTCGAAGTGGAGTTCAAGAGCTTCGAGCTCGACCCGAACGCCCCGACGACCGACTCGCGTTCGATTTACGAAGCGCTCGCGAAGAAATACAGCATGCCGCTCGAGCAGGCGAAAGGCACGACGGCACAAGTCGCCGCCCAGGCCCGCACCGTCGGACTTGAGTACGATTTCGACAACATGGTCGTCACGGGCACACTCGACTCGCACCGGTTGACGCATTATGCGAAGACGGTCGGCAAAGAGAAAGCATTGTCAGAAGCGCTCCTCAAGGCGTATTTCGTCGATGCGAAACATATCGGCAATCACGACGTCCTCGTCGAGATCGCAACAAGTGTCGGACTCGATGCTAACGCCGTGAAAGACGTGCTCGCTTCAGACGTATACACGGAAGACGTTCGCGCTGAAGAGAAGCGTGCAAGCGACCTCGGCATCACCGGCGTCCCGTTCTTCGTCTTTGACGGAAAATATGGCGTCTCTGGCGCGCAACCGACCGAGGCTTTCACACAAGTGCTTGAGAAGACGTGGGCCGAATCGGCACCGACGCTTCAAGTGCTCTCAGGCGGTGCGACGTGCACGGACGACAACTGCGATATCTGATTTGAAAGAAGCCGAATCCCGGCTTCTTTTTTGTAGCTTTCTAAATCGTTCTGAAGGATAATTATTATTAGCTAATAAGAATCGAGGACACAACCATATGTGGAAAAATCGCAACGTCTGGATCATCTTGACCGGGGAGTTCGTCGCCGGTCTCGGGCTTTGGCTCGGCATCATCGGCAACTTGGAGTTCATGCAGGAGAAAGTGCCGTCTGACTTCGTCAAGGCGCTCATCCTCGCTGGTGGACTGCTCGCCGGGGTCGCCATCGGGCCGCTCGCCGGTCGACTCACCGACCAAGGCTCGAAAAAGAAAATCATGCTCATCTCAAGTATTGTCCGGGCGCTGAGCGTCCTGTTCATGTTCGTCGCCATCGAGACGGGAAGCGTGCTGTGGATGGTCGTCTTCCTCGTCTTCCTGCAAGGGTCGGCCGCGTTCTACTTCCCGGCGCTCCAGGCGGCCATCCCGCTCATCGTCAAAGAACGGGAGTTGCTCGCCTTGAACGGGGTGCATATGAACGTGTCGACGCTGTCGCGTGTCATCGGGACGGCCATCGCCGGCATCTTGCTCACGCTCATCTCACTTCGGGACGTCTACGCGCTCTCGCTTGTCGCTTATCTGCTTCTCGCCGTCGCGACGTGGTTCTTGAAGATCGACGAGACGACCGTCCCGTCTGCGAAGAAAGTGGACGCCAAGTCGTCCGGCGGGTTTAAGGACGTCTTTCCGATCATCAAATCGATTCCGGTCATCTTTATGACGCTCGTCATGACGCTCATCCCGCTCCTCTTCATCGGCGGGTTCAACTTACTCGTCATCAACATTAGCGAGCTGCAGGACTCGACGGCGATCAAAGGATGGATTTACACGGCCGAAGGGATTGCCTTCATGGTCGGTGCGTTCCTCATCAAACGGATCGGTGAGAAGTTCTCCGTGTTCTCCATCTTGTTCACGTTCTCGTTTTTGATCGGGGTCGCCCAGCTCATGCTTTACTTCGCCGACATCCCGGCCGTCTCGATCGCCGCATTCGTCTTGTTCGGCTTCTCGGTCGGCTGCTTCTTCCCGACGGCCGTGACGATTTTCCAGACACGGATGCCGAAAGACTATCACGGACGTTTCTTCTCGTTCCGGAACATGCTCGACCGGATCGTCTTCCAAGTCGTGTTGCTCGTCACTGGCTTCTTCCTCGACTTGATCGGCTTACAGCTCATGGTCGTCTTGTTCGGGATCAGCTCGATCCTCATGACGGGTGCGTTCCTCGTCTACACGCGCAAACACAAACTTCATATCGAAACGGACGAGGCCGAACGCCTCTCTTCGTGACAAAAGCGGTGACCGAATTCGGTCACCGCTTGTTCATGTCTTCGATGTCACGCCACCAGTTGGTCGTGTCGTTGCGTCCGTCGAGCGTGATCCGCTCACCGATTCGTGGCGTGAGCACGTCCTCTCGTGGTAAGAGCCCCACCATCTGCTCAGCTGGGTCGAACCAGGCATGGAACGATAACGTGAACGCGCCCCAATGGATCGGGAGCATCTTGTCGGCCCGCACGTCCCGGAACGCCTGTGCCGTCTCAGTCGGTTGCATATGCACGTCCGGCCAACGCTCGTCGTATTGGCCGCACTCGAGCGCTGCGAAGTCGAACGGTCCGTACGCATCACCAATCTCTTTAAAGTGCGGCCCGTATCCACCGTCCCCACTGAAGAATAGGCGATCCGTCTCACCGAGGACGACCCATGACGCCCAGAGCGTCGCGTTGCGGTCAGTGAGCGAGCGGCCCGAGAAATGCCGAGCCGGCGTGCAGACGAACGTCCATGGCCCGAAGTTGTACGTCTCGCCCCAATCGCGTTCGACGATGCGTTCCGCCCCGACGCCCCACCGTTTCAAGTGGCTACCGACACCGAGCGGGACGATGAAGACCGCGACCTTGTCTTTGATTGTTTGAATCGTCGCATAGTCCAAATGATCGTAATGGTCATGCGTGAGCAGGACGACATCGATATCTGGTAAGTCGTTGAGCTCGAACGGCAAGTCCTCGCTGAACCGCTCGTTCTTTGCGAACGGGAGCGGCGACGGGCTCCGGCCGAACATCGGGTCGACGAGCATCGTCTTGCCATCCATTTGGACGAGCATCGCCGAATGGCCGAGCCAATAGATGCGGGTGAAGCTCGAGCCGAGTTTCTCGCTGAAGTCGATTGGGACGACCGGCAACCGCTCACTCGGTTTCCGAAGCGAGTCCGGGTTCAAATATTCCTTCGACATCGAGATCATGTCGTCCGTTGAAAACCGCATCGGCGTCTCGAGCTGATTGCGAAACTTGCCGTTCACGAGGTTCGGCGATCGTAGCGTTTTCGGCTTTTTCCCGAGCGGTTTATATTGGGTGAGCACGGTCCCCGTCACGGCTGCCATGCCTATCAATGAAAATAATAGCGTTTTCTTCAAAGTTTACACTTCCTCGCTAAGTTTAATTTCGAACATCAAGTTAAGTCTTACATCATCCTAGATATACTGTTTAATATTTATTCGATAGCACTTTCCTAACTCACTCTCTAGTGTTACATTATTTAAGACGTTTTTCCCACACCATTTCTTGACATATATCTACAAAACTATTATTATTTAATTAACGTTCAGGCCCGTGTTCCTTCCGAGGACCGGGCTATTTTTTATACAAGGATGCGTTCAGCCATGAAACCTTTTAAAACCCACAATCAACAATTAACTATACTTAGGTCAAGAGATATGGTAATTAATAACGGTTCTAAAGCAAAGCGGATATTAGAAAATGAAGGCTATTATAATGTCATTAATGGTTACAAAGATTTATTTCTAATTAAAAACGCGAACGGAATTCCTGTACATCCCGAAAAATATCTCCAAAATACTACCTTTGAAGAAGTTCATTCTCTATACGTATTAGATCGTGAGTTAAGAAATATTTTATTAAAATATTTATTAATTTTTGAAAAAGACATTAAATCTAAAATTTCATATCGATTTTCCGAAGAACACACTAGCGCGAATGCCTATCTTGATATTAGAAGTTTTACGAATAATCCCGATAAATTAAAGGACACTGTCGAGCTTATTGCTATCATCGCAAGTACCATTTCTCGCCATGCCAAAAGATCCGGTAGTTCTATAAAACATTATCTAGATAACCATCAAGAGGTACCACTATGGGTCTTAGTAAATCAACTTACTATTGGAAACGTAAATAATTTTTACAAATGTGTTGATGATACACTTAAAGATAGAATCGCAAGAGACTACTCAATCAATTATAGAAGACATTACAATACTGTCGCTTCAATACCTAAAGAAACTCTAATGGATATTTTAAAAACTGTAAATATGTTTAGAAACGTATGTGCCCATGAGGAAAGACTGTACTGTTTCAAATTAAATCGACCTTCACGTAGCACCAATATATCAAATATTTTAAGTATTCCAACAAACTTATTAACTGGAAATCTTTTCACAGTAATTGCACAATTAAAATTAGTCCTAATAAAAAAAGACTTTAATGATTTAATCAAAAATTTGAAGGATTTATTTTCACGATTTGAAAGTAAATTTTCTACTATTACTTTTGATGAAATAAAAACTGTAATGGGATTCCCTTTAAATTGGGAAATTTATTTTTAAATATTAACAGAGACAAGATTTAACCAGGTTTAATACGGTTAATCCTGTCTCTATTTTATTTCTATTTTATTTCTATTTTAATATTAACTTTCCATTCATGATTTCTGTAAGATTTTGATGTCGCTGACGATGTCCTCGATCGGCACGTCCTGGAATCCTTGATACGCTTTGATGATTTTCCCGTCCTGGTCGACGAGATAGAACCACGTCGCATGGTCGACTTGCGTGCCCTCTGCCGGTTTACGAACGAGCGCCTTGAAGTTCTGTTGCGCGAACGCCTCAATCTCCTCCTGCGAGTAGCCCGTCAAGAACTGCCAGTCGGCCTGTGCCAAGTCGTAGTTTGCCATGAACTCTTTGATTTTGTCTGGCGTGTCGACGGTCGGGTCGACGCTGAACGACACGAACTGGACGTCCTCGACACCTTCCTCAACGAGCGCCTCATTGAGCTTTGTCATGTTGTACGTCATCGGTGGACAGACCGTCTCACAGTTCGTGAACACGAAGTCGGCCATCCATACCTTCCCTTTCAAATCATCGAGACTGACCATCTCTTCATTTTGATTCATATAATTGAACGACTCGATCTCCCAGTTGAGCGGGTCTTCGATTTCGTTGCCGCATGCGGCGAGCACCACCATGAGGCTGATCAGCCCGAAAAGCATCCATTTCTTCACACGTTCCATCTCCTTCGTTGTCAGTTGCGTTTCACGCGCCAAACGAGGAGCGTGATTAAAGTAAATGCCGTCAAGGCAAGGAACGGGATCGTCACGAACCCGAACCAATTGATGTATTGCACGTTACAAGGTACGCCTGCGACACACGGTTTGATGTCGGCAAACCCGGGTACTTTTTGGACCAAGTAGTGGTACAAAGAAACGAGACCGCCGATCATCGACAGCGGCAATACATACTTCTTCACCGCCCGGTCGTCCGTGAACACGGCAACGCCGAGCAGGATGACGAGCGGATACATGAAGATGCGTTGAATCCAGCAAAGCTCACATGGCACGAACTCGCGAATCTCACTGAAGTAAAGACTGCCGAGCGTCGCTGTGAGGGCGACGAGCCAAGCGAGATAGAGACCATAACGGGTCAAGAACGACTGCTTCATGGTGTGCCTTGCTCGATTAAGCGTTCAATCGTCTCATAGTCAAACGGATCTTCGAGCATGACGCCGTTGATCATGATCGATGGCGTGAACTGGACACCGTGCTCTTTGACGAGCCCGTCATCGAGGCTCACTTGGTCGAGCACCGTCGAGTTCTCACTTAAATCGTCCTCGAGCTTCGCCACGTCGACCGATGTCGTCTCGCTCGCAATCTCTGTCAACCGCTCGACCGTGACCCATGCCTCGTCGTGCTGCTGACTCGCCGGTTGCGCGTCGTAGAGCGCCTTATGGAAATCCCAGAACGCGTCCGGGTCTTGTTCATACACCGACTCTGAAGCGAGCGATGCCAAAATCGACTCTTGTCCGTGGAACAGGACGTTGATGTAGCTGAAACTGATTTTTCCGGTGTCGATATAGTCTTCCTTCAACTTCGGATAGACCGTCTCACCCCACTGTTTACAAGACGGGCATTTGTAATCCCCGAACTCGACGACCGAGACGGGTGCGTCCGCATCTCCGAGCGTCGGCTGTCCTTCGGTCGACACATGCTCTGCCTTTACCGGTGCCGCCGTCTCCGCTTGTTCGGCCGGCCGGTTCAAGAGAACGACCACGACGGCCACGAGGGCGACCGCGAGCAGCGTCGCGATGACCAATAGTTTATTCTGTTTCATTTGTCTCACCTCTATTTGTATCGATTCGTCTTTCATTATAACGAAAGCGCTATCTGTTTCCACGAAATCACCCTTGTTTTTTCGTAACTTCGCTTCATGTCACGGCAAAGATGACGATGAACAGAGTGGAGATTGTCACTGTAGGAGGAATTTGTTCATGAAATCATTTTCGATGCGCCTCGGCCTGATCTTGGCGCTCAGCATCGCCACACTCGTCTTTTTGCTCACCATCACGCTAACGTACATGACCAGCCAACGCTCCGCCGCCTCGCTCGAAGCAGAGATCGGGGAACGGTTGTCGATGACGTCGCACCAGCTCGTCGATAAGCTCGACTTTTACATGTGGTCGCGCTATCAAGAAATCCAATTGCTCCAAGGACTCGACGCCTTGAACGAACCCGCCTCGAGCCGGGCCCTGCTCGACCAGGTCCAAACGAACATCCCCGCTTTCTCATGGATGGGCGTGACCGATGCGTCGGGGAACGTCGTCGCTTCGACGAATGGAATATTAGAAGGCGCTTCAATCAGCGAACGCCCTGTCTTTCTAGAAGCCCAGGATGAGCCGTTCATCGGGGATGTCCACGAGGCCGTATTGCTCGCGGAGCTGTTGCCGAACCCGACCGGTGAAGTCCTTCAGTTCGTCGACATCAGTGTCCCGCTGTTCCGTGACGGGGCCTTCCAAGGCGTGCTCGCGACTCACCTAAGTTGGGAATGGGGGAAGGAAGTACTCCGCCACTTCAACCGGACGCTCCACCATCAGTCCGAGTATACCGACCTATTCGTCGTCAGCGGACGCGACAACACCGTGTTGCTCGGCCCGGACCATCTCGTCGGGAAACCGCTCCCGACGAAACTAGACGACGGATGGCACGTCGACACGTGGGCGGACGGGAAATCCTATTTGACCGGCGTCGCCACCGGGGAAGGTTATGAAGATTACGCCGGCCTCGACTGGAGTGTCGTCGTCCGCCAACCGGCCGAAGTCGCTTTCGCCCCGGTCGCCTCACTCGAGCGGAACATCTTATCGATCGGCCTCGTCGCCTCGTTCGTGACGGCCATCCTCGGTTGGCTCCTCGCCTCAGTCGTGACCCGGCCGCTAAAACGGATCACCGAGACGGCAGCCCTCATGAAACAAGGCAAAGCGAAGACGTTCCCTCACCAATCAGGGATTCATGAGATCGAGTCGCTCGCTTTCGCCTTAGAGTCGCTCGTCACGTCACTCACCGAATCTGAGACGGAACGGGTCCATTACGAGTCGCTCGCCCATCGCGACGTCTTGACCGGGCTCGCCAATCGGACGGCGCTTCGTCACTATTTGAACGAAGCCCAGGCGACAAAGAACGAATACGTCTGTTTCTATATCGATCTCGACGGTTTCAAAGCGATCAACGATACATACGGGCACGCCGCCGGGGATGACGTCTTGATTAAGATTGCCGAGCGATTGAAACGAGTGACGCTCGATGGGTCCTATCCGGTCCGTTTGAGCGGTGACGAGTTCTTCCTCTTGTTCGAACGGAACGGACAGAACGGACACTCCATCACACGCATCGGCGAAGACATTATCGCGTCCCTGTCCAAACCGATCGCTATTGAAAGCGGGACGACAAGCGTCGGGGCCAGTATCGGCGCCTCGCTCTGGCAGACAGAAACGGTGCCGCACGCCGCCATCGAACGGGCGGACCAGGCGCTCTACCGCTCCAAAGCGAACGGAAAAAATCAAATCACGCTCGATGAGACGCTCATCGCATAAGAAAAGGTCCATGCCGCTCGTCGGCATGGACCTGCTTGTATTACGCTTCGAACAACAATTGTTCTGGGTCTTCAATCATGTCTTTGATGTGTTTGAGGAACGTCACAGCCTCACGACCGTCGACGATGCGGTGGTCATACGAGAGGGCCACGTACATCATCGGACGGTTCTCCATCGTTTCCGCGTCGATGGCGATCGGACGGAGTTGAATCGAGTGCATCCCGAGGATGGCGACTTGTGGTCCGTTCAAGATCGGTGTCGACAAGAGTGAGCCGAAGACGCCACCGTTCGTGATCGTGAACGTGCCACCTGTGAGGTCGCTCAACCCGAGCTTGTTGTTGCGGGCTTTATCGGCGAGGTGCAAGATATCTTTCTCGATCTCACCGAAGTTTTTGCGATCCGCTTCGCGGACGACCGGGACGACGAGGCCGTCCGGAGCCGACACGGCGATGCCGATGTCATAGTATTTCTTCAAGACGATCTCGTTGCCTTGAATCTCTGCGTTCAAGTAAGGCATCCGTTTGAGCGCCGCGACGGCCGCCTTCGTGAAGAACGACATGAAGCCGAGTTTGACGTCGTTATCTTTGACGAACTTCTCTTGGCGACGTTTGCGGAGCGCCATGACAGCCGACATATCGATTTCGTTGAACGTCGTCAACATCGCTGCCGTCTGTTGCACTTCGACGAGGCGGTTGGCGATCGTTTGACGACGACGCGTCATTTTGATGCGCTCTTCATCTTTGCCGCTCGCTGCCGGCTGCGGTGCCGCTGCCGGTGCTTTTGGCGCTTGTGGTGCTTGTGTCGGTGCCGGTTTCGACTCGTGGTTCGTCACATCATGGACGTTGATGCGGCCGATCGGGTCGTTCGTTTGGATGGCCGACAAGTCGATGCCTTTCTCACGGGCCAGTTTACGGGCCGCCGGTGTCGCGATCGGTCCTTTGCCTGGGCTCGCCACGTGCTCTTCACGGCGTTCGACTTTCTTCGCTTCGCCAACTTCCTCTGTTTTCGTCTCGGCCGGTGCCGGAGCTGTCTCTGTCGCCGCTTCTGTTTTTGTCTTCGTCGCGACAGCCGTACCGCCACCCGATCCTGAGCTGAGGCGGGCAATCACTTGTCCGACTTGGACCGTGTCCCCTTCGGCCGCCAATTGCTCGTCGAGCGTGCCCGACTCATCGGCCGGCACTTCGATGTTGACTTTGTCCGTCTCGAGTTCGACGATGGCTTCCCCTTTTTCAACGTGGTCGCCTGGCTGTTTGAGCCACGACGCGACCGTTCCTTCCGTAATGGACTCTGCTAATTCCGGTACTTTGATTTCGATCACAATGAGTTCCCCCTTAACTTATTTACGATCTTTTTGATATGTGCTCGTGCCGGCAGCAGCCGAGACGGCGTCACGTGAGATGGCTTCACGGATGATGCGTGCTTGTTCTTGTTTATGGGCCGTCGGATTTCCTTCGGCCGGGCTCGAACGGCGGCGGCGGCCGACGTAGCGGACGTTCAATCGGTTCGATGTGACCGCTTCGAGACGAGGCTCGATGTACGTCCATGCCCCCATGTTTTTCGGCTCTTCTTGGACCCAGACGATCTCTTTCGCGTTCGGATAGCGGCTGATCAATTCACGGATCTCACGGACCGGGAACGGATAAATTTCTTCGACACGGATGATGTGCAGGAAGTCGAGTGACTCCTCTGACTTCATCGTCGCTTCTTGCAAATCGATTGCCATCTTCCCTGAACAGAAGACGAGACGTTCGACTTGCTCCGGATTCTCACCGAGACCGACCTGCTCGATGATCGGGCGGAAGCTGTTGTCTGACAGTTCATCGACCGATGAGGCTGCAAGCGGATGACGGAGCAGGCTCTTCGGTGTCATGATGATCATCGGACGGACTTGTTCCGTGCCGAGCATCTTCGCCTGACGACGCAAGATGTGGAAGTACTGCGCGGCAGTCGACAAGTTCGCGACCGTCCAGTTTTTCTCTCCGGCGAGCGTCAAGTAACGCTCCATACGGGCGCTCGAGTGCTCTGGCCCTTGGCCTTCATAGCCGTGCGGCAACAGCATGACGAGACCTGACTTCTGTCCCCATTTGGCGCGACCGGCCGAGATGAACTGGTCGAACATGACCTGGGCCGAGTTGGCGAAATCGCCGTACTGGGCTTCCCAAAGCACGAGCGTGTCTTGGGCGAAGACGTTATAGCCGTATTCGAAACCGAGCACCGATCCTTCTGAGAGCGGGCTGTTGTGGACCGAGAACGAGGCGTTCGCCGTCGACAAGTGATGGAGCGGCGAGAACTTCTTGCCTGTCTCGACATCGTTCAACATGATGTTACGTTGCGCGAACGTACCGCGCTCCGAATCTTGACCGCTCAAGCGGATTGGTGTGCCATCCGAGATAATCGAGGCGTACGCGAGCGTCTCGGCATGGCCCCAGTCGACTTTCCCATTGTCCGCGAACGCGTCACGGCGACGGTCAAGCACTTTTTGAAGTTTATGGAACACGCCGAAGCCTTCCGGCCAGACGAGCAATTCATCGTTCAATTGTTGGAGCACATCACGTTCCACGCCCGTCTCGACGAACGGGAATCCTTTATGGACCGCTTCCGGCAAGACGATGTCAGCATCTTCTTCTTCGGCCGGGACGAGGTCACGGGCCGACTTGAGACGATCCTCGATCGACTGTTCGATCGTCGCCTTGTCTTCTTTCGACATGACACCTTCCGCTTCGAGCACATCTGCGTAGACGTGACGGACCGATTGGTGTTCTTTGATGGCTTTATAGAGCACCGGGTTCGTGTTCATCGGTTCATCCATCTCGTTATGACCGTAGCGGCGGTAACCGACCAAGTCGACGAGGATGTCTTTATGGAACTTGGCACGATACTCGCTGCACAGTTTGGCGACGGCGACACACGCTTCCGGGTCGTCCGCATTAACGTGGAACACTGGAATCTCATAGCCTTTGGCGATATCGCTCGCATAACGTGTCGAGCGCGAGTCGCTCGGGTCGGTCGTGAAGCCGATCGTGTTGTTGGCGATGACATGGACCGTCCCCGCTGTACGATAGCCTTGCAAGTTCGTCATGTTGAGCGTCTCGGCGACAATCCCTTGACCTGGGAACGCGGCGTCTCCGTGAATCAAGATCGATGCGGCCTTGTCGTCATGTTGGACCGCCATCCCTTTTTCTGAGCGGTCGTCTTGCGCTGCGCGCGTATATCCTTCGACGACCGAACCGACGAACTCGAGGTGACTCGGGTTATTGGCGAGGTTCAAACGGACCTCTTTCTTCTCTTCTAACACTCTGCGGTCGAGACCGAGGTGATATTTGACGTCGCCGGACCAACCGAAATTGATGCCGATCGATCCTTCCGACGGGATCAACTCTTTGTTCGGAGCGTGTTGGAACTCGGCGAAGATCATCTCGTACGGTTTGCCGAGCACGTGCGCGAGTACGTTCAAGCGTCCGCGGTGGGCCATCCCGATATTGATATGTTCTGACCCGCTCGAGATGAGGCCGCCGACCATGGCGTCAAGGAGCGGCACCATCGCGTCGAGCCCTTCGATCGAAAAGCGCTTTTGTCCGACGTATGTTTTATGAAGGAACGACTCGAACAACTCTGTCTCGGCTAGACGTTGGAACAACTCGATTTTCTCGTTCTTCGAGTACTTCGCTTTCAATGCGCCTTGCTCGATACGGCGGCGAATCCAACGCTTCTCTTCCATATCGTCCAAATGGCGGAGCTCGATGGCGACCGTGCCCGTATAGACGTCAAGCAAATGACGGACGAGTTCGAGCGCGTTCGCGCCCGGTTTTGGCACGTCTTCCGACAACAAGTGAGCCGGTACTTGCTCGAGGTCGGCCTCACTCAATCCGTAACGGTCAAACGCAAACAAGCCGTGTTCGCGCGGGTGGTCTTTGAGCGGATAGATATCGGCCGCTTTATGGCCGAGTGCCCGGATATCATTGACCAACCGTGTCGCTGCCACGACTTTCTCTAAATCAAACGATGCAGCCGGCGCGACAGGCGCGCTCGCTTCCGGTGCCCCGTGTTCGTCAAAGTATTGACGCGTCTCCGCGTCGACCGATTCTGGGTCTTCCACGTATTGCTCATATAATTCAACGATATAGCCTAAGTTTGGACCATAAAATGCTTGCACTTCTTCGCGACCGTTCGACGACTCTCCCATTGAATAAATCCCCCTATCCGTTCCTGTGCGTCCGATGTGTGAACGCTTTCATTTTAACATTAAGCACGAAGCAGTTCATCCATCTGATTCGTCCTGCAAAAAGAGCCAAATCTTGCCTCTTTCTCTCCTCTTCATACTACACCTTTCCCTGTAGAAAGACCCTTTCAAATTCACAATTCGTCCATACTATTTCAATAAGTTTTCCTTATCAACTAATTGTGAAATCAACGCTTTGTTTCAACAGTTTCAAAAAAAGGTGAAACCTTGTTTCAATCCAATCCGTATATAAGGATGTCCAGTTGGAAAATACTCTCAACGAAAGCAAGGTGACCCTATGTTATCCGTACAAAATGTACACAAGAAAATGGGCCAGACGAACGTCCTGACGAATGTCAGTTTTGACGTCACGCCCGGAGAAATCTTTGGCTTCCTCGGCCCAAACGGCGCCGGGAAGACGACGACGATCCGTATTATCACCGGCCTCATGCCAGCAACACACGGCAAAGTGACCGTCGACGGATTCGACGTCTCGACAGAACGCCAACAAGCGCTCAGTCGCATCGGTGCCATCGTCGAAAACCCGGCCTTCTATCCGTATTTGACGGGCCGCGAGAACCTGATTCACGCGATGAATTTGATTCCTGGTCTAAAGAAAGTCGACTTGAACGCCCTCGGTGCCCTCGTCGGACTTGAGACAAAGCTCGATATGAAAGTGAAACAATACTCACTCGGGATGAAACAGCGACTCGGCATCGCCCGTGCCCTGCTCCATAACCCGAAAGTATTGATCCTCGACGAGCCGACAAACGGTCTCGACCCAGCAGGCATCGCTGATTTGCGCAACTACTTACGGCATTTAGCCGACCACCGCGGCATCGCCATCCTCATCTCGAGTCACTTATTGAGCGAGATGGAACTGATCACCGATCGGTTCGCCATCATCGATCAAGGACAAATCAAGTCGGTCCAAGGCGGAGACGGTGAGGCCAAGACGGAGAGTGTCATCCTCTGTAAAGTCGGCCGCGAGCAGATGAACGAAGCGCTCGATGTCGTCGCACTCGCTTTTGATGATGTGAAAATCATTCAACAGTCAGCTGAGACGTTCATCGTCCCGCGTCCGGAAACCGATATCCCGCATTTGTTGAAACATCTCGTCGAACGTGACATCGCCGTCTATCAGATCGGGATGAAACACGAGACACTCGAAGAACAGTTCTTGAAATTGACGAAAAAAGAAGGAGGCACGAACAATGCATTCATTACTAGCCAATGAGTTCATGAAATGGCGACGTACGATCAAACCGCTCGTCGCACTCGGTATGTACACTGGGATCATCGTCTTAACGTACTTCATCGTCCGTAGCGGCAACAACCCAGGTGACGCAGAAACGTTCGTCAACTATGCGACGATGGCGGCGATGACGTTCCTCGGCATCTTCACGATCGTCTTCACCGCTGAGATGATTGGGAACGAGTTGAAATTTGATACGTTGAAGCATTTACTCATGAGCCCGTACTCGCGCGATCGAATTTTACTGTCGAAACTTGTGGCCGCCCTTCTCATCATGCTCGCCCAGTTCGTGTTCATCCTTGCTGTCACGTACGGTTTTGCGTTGACGCTCGACGGGGAGTTGACGCTCGAGCAGTTCCGCAATGTCCTGCTTAGCGTCTCGAGCGGCGTGTTCGTCATCTTCTTGACGCTCATGTTCTCGGTCGTCTTCAAATCGGTCGGGGTCGTGATCGGCTTCACCGTGCTCGCAAACTTCGTCTCGACGATGATCGGTGGTCTTCTCATCGCGTGGAAACCGGCCATCGCCAAATGGATCGTCTTCCTACACACGGACTTGTCGATCTACTACCAAAGCCCAGGTTTCATGGAGACGATGGACGTGACGATTTGGTTCTCGGCGTTCTACGTCCTGATTCACATCGTCGCCTTCTATATCATCACGGCGTTCATGTTCCGCAGCAAAACGTTTGCTGAATGACGATTAACGTCTGAACGAGTGTGGTACTTCCTATACAGAGACTTCTTTGAATGGAGGGACCACGATGCCAAAGACGGCGTTACTCATCATCGATCTGTTTAACGACTTCGATTTCGTCGGTGGGGACGACCTGTTTCGACATACGGAGCCGATTGTCGACCCGATTTTGAAACTGAAGCATCACTTTAAAGAGAACGACTGGCCGGTCATCTACTGCAACGATAACTTCGGGCAGTGGAAAGACAGCACCGAGGATATCATCCGGCATGTCGAGTCTTCGAAAGGCAGCGCCATCGCCAAACGGATCGCGCCGGAAGAGAAAGAGTACTTCATCATCAAGCCGCGACACTCGACGTTTTACGGGACACAGCTCGACATCTTGCTGCGTCAACTTGAGGTCACATCGCTCGTCCTGACCGGTGTCGCCTCGGATATCTGTATCCTGTTCTCGGCGAATGACGGCTATATGCGTGAGTATGAGCTCCACGTCCCGCGCGACTGTGTCGCCGCCGAGACGGACAAGCGCAACGACAGCGCCTTGACCGTCATCCACGAGGCGCTTGGCATTCCGATCGATGATGCCGACACATATATAAAAGATACCCAGGTGTGATAAAAACCTCTGACTGTTGGACACATAATCCCAACATTTCAGAGGCTTTTTCGTTACGTTTTCAGCTATGCTTGATATATGAAGAAACAATGAAGGATGTGACAACATGTATCTCACAATCGGATTATCGCTACTCGTTTGCTTGATTGCCCTCATTTTTACAATCATGGTCGGACTCGGGAAAGACAAATCAGACTACAGTCAAAAGAAAAGCTGGTCGATGGTGTCGTGGACGTATATCGTCCTGTTCCCGATCTCCTTCGTGGCGCTCGGTCTGTTATACTATTTCATTACCCGATGACTTCGTTCATCGGGATTTTTTATTTGACCGCGACGGTGATGCCGATTGGATAATGGCGCGTCCCCCGCTTCGGTTCGACGAGCACGCCTCGCTGGTAATAGAACTCGGTCGATGTGAATGCCGTAAATAATTTCTCAAACTCGGCCTCAGTGAACTGATGGGCATGGAAGGGCTCATTCGTCGATTGCCCGACGCCTTGACCGAACGGTGTCGACAACACCAAGATTCCGCCTGGCTTCAATAAGTCCCACACGTTCGCCATGAACGCCTCATATTCGGTGACATGTTCAATCGTCTCGAAGCTGACGATACAATCGAACGACCCCAGTTTGTCCGGCAACGTCCGGTCGACGACATCGCCGACGATATAGTTGACGTTCGGATGGTGATATCTCCCTTTCGCATAGCGCGTCGCCTCTTCCGACAAGTCGAGCGCGACGACCTCGGTCACGGTCCCTTTCAAGTTCTTGGCGATCAATTGACTGCCGTATCCGCTCCCGCTCGCAAAATCGAGGACGCGTCCGTTCATGTATAAGAGGGCGAAATGATAGCGGGCGATATGTTCAAGCAACAAGCCGTTCAGCGGGTCCATGCGATCTGGGATGACCCGTTCTCCCGTATAATCTAATGTCATCTCGTTCTCCTTTTCTGATGTGCACTTCTTTCATCTTAGTCTTCCTAAGGCGCGACGACCACAAAAAAAGAGAAAAGACTGTTTCCAATCTTTTCTCTCTTCATTATTGAGCTTGTTTGAAGCGGAGTAAATCTGAATAGATGAGCTGGTCGTTCATCTCGAGGATTTTGTTCGCTTCTGATTCAAGTGGTGCACACGCCTCACCGTCTTCTGCGACTTCGCCAGTCTTGGCGTCATAGCACATCGACTGCGTGAACAGATGGTCTTGCGTCACGACCGTTCCATCACGGAAGATGGCGCGGTCATAATGCTCTTTCGAGAACAAGTCGTTCCCGAATCCGACCTGTTCCGACGTATCGATTCCAAGCAAGTGCTGAATCGTCGGGTTCATGTCGACATGACTTCCGATCGTCTCGTGCACTTCACCTTTGTCTTGTCCCGGCAAATGAATCGCGAACGGGACCGCTTGGAGCTTGGCGACGTCGTATGGCGTCAACTCGTCTTTCCCGAGCAGGTCCGCCATGGCGGCGTTATGGTTCGTCGAGATGCCGTAATGGTCACCGTAGACGACGAAGATCGTGTCATCCCACATGCCGTTCGCCTTCAACTCGTCGATGAACAAGCCGAGGGCGTAATCCTGATAGGCAAGCGCCTGCGGGAAGTTGTTGAGCGTCGTCGAGTTCGTCTCAAATTTCGGGACGAGCTCGTGCTTCTCACTCGGCATCGTGTACGGGAAATGGTTCGTCAGCGTGATGAACTTCGCATAGAACGGTTCTGGCAGCTCTTCGAGCATCGGTACCGATTGGCGGAAGAACTCATCATCGAGCAGACCCCACTCCGTCATATCCTCAGGGTTCCCGAGGTCGTAGCTGGCTTCGTCAAAGAACTTGTCGACGCCGATGTTTTGATACATCTGGTCGCGGTTCCAGAACGACTTGTTGTTGGCGTGGAATACGGCCGAGTAGTAGTTATCTTCTTTGATGACTTCTGGTAACGCGTTGTATTCGTTATCGGCGTTCGTGAAGTAGACTCCTCCACGCGAGAGGCCGTAAAGCGAGTTATCGAGTGCGAACTCGGCATCTGACGTCTTCCCTTGGCCGGTCGTATGGTAATAGTTCGGCCAGTAGTGGGATTCTTCGATCAGTTTGTTCAAGTTCGGCGTGATGTACTCGCCGTTCGACGCTTTCATGTTGTGCGTGAAGTTTTGAGCCGACTCGAACGAGACGACGACAACGTTTTTGCCTTTATACTTCCCGAACATCTCCGGGTCCGGCGCCGCATAGTTCTGACGTGTGAAGTTCTCGACTTCATCCAGTTCAGAACCGTCTGCGAGCGCTTTTTGGGCCGATGTCTTCGTTTGAAGCATGGCATCGTAGACGTGGAAATTGAACGTTCCTAAGTTTTTGACCAACAGTTCCCGGTCGAACGAGCGCGTGAGTAACTCTGGACGCTCCGTTTCCGCAAGGACGAGGTTGAACCCGAACATGGCGGCGGCTGCCGTAAATGTGGTCAAGACGCGGCGCTGTGACGCTTGGCTCGTCTCTTTCATTTTCCATAGTAGGAACGGGAGCACGACGAGATCCCCTAACAAGAGCAAGTCTTTCCATTCGAGAAGCGAGAGGAATGACGACGAGAGCGTCTCCATGTTCGACGATTGGAATAGGACTGGTACGGTCAAGAAATCCGTGAACTCACGGTAATAGGTCGTATCCGCGAACAAGATGAGCGAGGAGACGAGATATAGACTATACAGCGCCCATTTCCTCTTATTTCCCCCGAAGAAGAAGCTGAAGGCGAACAAGAACAACGTGAAGCTGAGCGGGTTGATGATGAGAATGAATGCCTGGACCAGATTCTCGGCCGGCATGTTGAAGAAGAACTGATACGCGATCAGCGACTTCGTCCATAACAAGATGGTGAACATCCAGAACAGACGATGTGTTTTGAACGAGTCGAGCGCCGCTTGGCGGAATCGGTCCATTCTTCCTTTCGATTGATTCGTGCGATTCATGTAAACACTCCTTATATGGAATTCAAGTGAAAGGTTCATTTTCTTTTTTAGACGTATAGCCTCTATTTTAACGTTCTTGTGAACCCGATTCAACTAATTGACGTTTACAACTATACATAAACTTAACAATTCCATTGCAGTCTTTACACAAAAAAAGGCTACCAAGTCGCCTCGGTAGCCATTTAACATTGATTCGCTTAACCGATAATGTCCATCCAAATTTTTACTGTACTCGCTAAAATCAGTAACGCCAAAATCATTTGAAGTGACTTCGTCTTCATGTTCTTACCGACGTTTGCGCCGAGCGGTGCCGCAATCAAACTCGCGATGATCATGATGACGGCAGGTTCCCACACGATTTGATCGGTGATGATTTTCCCCGCTGTCGAGCCGATTGACGAGATGAACGTGATGGCGAGCGAACTCGCGATCGCCATCTTCGTCGGAATCCGGAGCACGACGAGCATGATCGGCATCAAGATGAACGCTCCTGCTGCCCCGACGATTCCTGCTGCCACCCCGACGATGAACGCCGAGCTCGCTGCAATTACTTTATTGAATGTGACTTGGTCGAGCGGAACATCCTCGACGTTCTTTTTCGGTAAGAACATCATGATTGTCGCAATCGTCGCGAGCACGGCATAAACGACGTTAATCAAGTTCTCAGACAAGAGCGTCGAGCCGTAGCCGCCGATGAAACTCCCGATCAAGACGGCGACACCCATATACAAGATGAGCTGTTTGTTCAAATAACCACCTTTCCGGTATGCATAAATTCCACCGATCGTCGCGAAGAAGACTTGAATCGCGCTGATTCCCGATACTTCGTGGGCGCTGAACGCCGCGAAGCCGAGGAGCGGTGGAATATACAACAACATCGGATATTTAATAATCGATCCGCCAATTCCAACCATCCCTGAAATGAACGACCCGATAAAGCCGATCAAAAAGATGGTGATGATAAATCCAAATTCCATATCAATTCCTCCAATTCCCTACCCTATATAATAAGTAAGTTTTTATTTTTGTTCCCAGGCAATCATACCGCCCGAGACATCATAAATTTCAGTGTAGCCACGTTCTTTCAACAGTTGTGCCGCTTGGGCGCTTCGATTTCCGCTCCGGCAGATGACATAGATCGGCTCATCTTTCGGATAAGGTAATTCGGTTTCATTTAATGAAGAAAGTGGTGCGTTCACCGCTCCTTCGATATGCCCCCCCTCGTATTCGTCCACTTCTCGGACGTCTAACAAGGTTATTTCTTCGTTTTCCAATCTGTTTTGTAGTGTTTCGACGTCGATTTTTGTAATTCCAGTCTCTTTGGACGTGAAAAGAACGATTCCGATCGTCACCAGCACCAAAATCGATAAAATCAGCATTAATTTCTTCAATTTTCGACCTCCGATTCTTTTTCTTGCATTCAGTATACCTCAGGGGGTATATTAAAAACAACGAAAGAAACTCACTTCAAAAATTCTACAATCACAAAGGAGATCAATGACTCATGAAAACCATTTCGACAACTGAACTAGAAACATTGCTTCAATCTGATGAAACACTCAACTTGATTGATGTTCGGGAGACAGACGAATTTGCAGGTGGCCACATCAAGCAAGCGAAAAACGTACCACTCTCTGAATTCGGAGCGAAAGTCGATGAGCTCGATAGTTCGAAACCGATTCACGTCATCTGTGCAGCAGGCGGGCGAAGCATGAACGCTTCGGCTTACCTCGATTCACTCGGCTTCGATGTCATCAACGTCGATGGCGGCATGATGAGCTGGACGGGCGAAACAGTCTAACAATCTTCTATATATATATTTCAAAAACGACAATCGTTTACAGTCAACTATTCTTAGGGGGTATTTCACATGTTATTACGTTATTTCTATGATCAAAAATTAGCACAAGCATCTTATATGGTCGGTTGCCAAATGACCGGCGAGGCCGTCGTCATCGACCCGGCCCGTAACATCACACCGTATCTTCAAGAAGCTGAAAAAGAAGGCATGAAGATCGTCGCGACGGCTGAGACTCACATACACGCCGACTTCGTCTCAGGTTCACTCGAGCTTGCGAAACGTACCGGTTCAACGGCTTATCTATCAGACGAAGGCGACGCGTCATGGAAATATGCATTCGCGAAAGACATCGACTCAAAACTCGTCAAAGATGGCGACACGTTTAAAGTCGGTAACGTCACACTCGAAGTCATGCATACACCAGGTCACACGCCAGAGCATATCTCGTTCTTGCTCTACGATCGGAACCAAACACAACCAATGGGTATCTTCACAGGCGACTTCGTCTTCGTCGGCGATATCGGTCGTCCTGACTTGCTCGAAGAAGCAGCCGGTGTAAAAGGAACGACAGCGATCGGTGCCGAGCAAATGTTCGACTCGCTCAAGAAGTTCAAAGATCTTCCTGACTTCGTTCAAGTTTGGCCGGGTCACGGTGCCGGAAGTGCCTGCGGGAAAGCGCTCGGCGCCATCCCGACATCGACGGTCGGTTACGAGAAAGCGACGAACTGGGCGCTTCAAATGACAGACAAAGACGCGTTCATCAAAGAGTTGACGACGGACCAACCAGAACCGCCGAACTACTTCGCGATGATGAAAAAAGTGAACAAAGAAGGCATCCAAGTCACGAACGAAATCGCTCGTCCAGAAGTCGTCGGTTCGGACCGCCTCGATACGCTCGTCGAGGAAACACAAGTCGTCGATACGCGTAAAGGGGAAGAGTTCGCCAAAGGTCACGTCCCAGGCACAATCAACATCCCTTACAACACGAAGTTCGTCTCATGGGCCGGCTGGCTCGTCAACTTCGACAAAGACATCACGCTCATCGCGAGCGCGGAAGATGTCGATCAAGTACAGACGGACCTCCAATCAATCGGTCTCGACCGTCTCCGCTTCGTCGTCCCAGTCGAAGAACTCGGTCAAGAACTGTTGACGGAAACGTACACAGATGTGACAGCGGAACAAGCGATCGAGTCGGCAGAAAAAGGTGACGTTTTCGTCCTCGATGTCCGAAATGCGACAGAATGGAACGCGAGCCACTACGAGAAAGCCGAGCGCATCCTACTCGGTAAACTGGCACGCGACCATGAAGGTCTCCCGACAGATCAAACAATCGCCGTTCACTGTGCATCTGGCGTCCGTTCACGAATGGCCGCGAGTGTGCTTCAATCACTCGGCTACAAGGATATCCAAAACATCCTCGGTGGCTATGGCGCGATGAAGACTGTCCTCAATGCAGAACAAATCGGCTAATGCTATACTACAAACAAAGAAAGCGCCCACTCGTTTGGGCGCTTTTTCTCTAGGAGGGATTCTGTGATTGCCATCGGTCCATTGAATGTTCGACTCGATTTGCTGGCTATGATGGCCGGCCTACTTATTCTCTACATCGGCTTTAAAAAAATCGGCTTGTCGGAAAAAGAGCGCGACGCCGTCCTCGGCACCTGGTTCGCCGGCTTTCTCGCTTGGAAAGGAAGCGCGATCGTCCTCGGTCTCGCGTCGACGGGAAGTTTGGCCTTATCCCTTTATGCGACCGGCGGCACGTGGTCGCTTCTCATTGCCGCTGCTGTGATTGCTATTTTTGTATTCCGGCTCACACCTAGCCTTCGTGGCTATTGGTTGTTCTCGGCCTTGGTCTTTTGGTTTGCGGTGACGCTCGTCGTTCCCAAATACGGGATGCTCCCATTGCTCTCATCTCCGCAACCGCTCCATATCTATATGGCCGTCCTGATTGCCTTGCTGCTCGTCACGACATGGCGCTGGATGCAGAATCCTACGCTCGGATTGTTCCTCTGGACCGTGGTCGGTGCGTTCGCGATTTGGTCGGTCGGGTCGCTTGTGACCGATACATTCGAGTTGTGGTGGCTCATTCCGCTCTTTCTTCTCATCGCCGTCGCCACATATGTAGCACGGCCATCTCAAAAGGCAGTTCAATATGGACTCGGTCTCATCGTCGTGCTCGCCGTCATCAATGCGAGCTTACCGGACGAGACGCCACGGCTCGAGGCCGACTCGTCCCAGACCGGATTGAACATCGGCCAAGTCCCACCGAATTTTGAGTTGAAGCGAACCGATGGGACGCCGTTCAACTTGGAAGATTTACGCGGTGAACGGGTCGTCGTCAACTTCTGGGCATCGTGGTGCCCTCCGTGCCGGGCCGAGATGCCGGACATGGCCAAGTTTGCCCGAGAACAAGACGGTGTGACCATCGTCGCCGTCAATACGACGACGAGTGAACGGGACGTCGAGGATGCGCGGACGTTCGTCGCCCCGTATGAAGATGCGTTCAAAGTCGTCTATGACGAGGAAGGAATCGTCGGTAACGCCTACCGGATTCAAGCGATGCCGACAACATACGTCCTTGATGAAAATGGGGTCATCATCGCCAAGCAATTCGGGGCGATCGACCACGCCTGGCTCGATGCCCAGACAAACTAAAAACCGCCTCCCGGCGGTTTTTTCATTGCTTCAAATAGCCTTGCGTCTTTAGGAAATCTTTCACGTCGAGCCGGGTCGGTTTCGACAGCATCCGACCCATCTGTCCGGTCCATGTGTCACTTCGTTGGTTCGACCCGCGGACCGCATAGTAGTCGTGAATCGTCGCATCATACGCATCGAGTTCTTGTTTCAGTTGTTCTGCGTCTGCGACGTACGTGTTCTCGTGATAAATATGTTCGAACGGGAGACGCGGTTTCTGGCCTTCGACGTGCTCCGGTACACCGACGGCAAGTCCGAAGAGAGGCAATACCCGCTCCGGCAAACCGAGCAGTTCCTTCACAGCGAACATATCGTTGCGAATCCCACCGATGTAACAAATGCCGAGGCCCATCGATTCCGCGGCCACGACGGCATTTTGCGAAGCGAGCGCGGCATCAATGACCGCGACGAGCAGCTTCTCGTCCGTCTCGAGCGTCGCATTCACTTCGGCCTCCCGTAGTTCACCGATTAACTCATGTCGATACAAATCGGCGCAGAAGACGAAGAAGTGACCGTTGTCGATCACGTACTGCTGGTTACCGGCGATCTCGGCCAGCCTTGCTTTCTTCTCCGGGTCGGTCATCCCGATGATGGAATAGGCTTGGATGAAGCTCGACGTCGAGGCGCGCTGGGCGCTCTCGACGATGAGGCGGATTTGTTCGTCGGTCAACGTCTCGTCCGTGAACGAGCGGACGGAGCGGTGGTTCAGTAGTGTGTCAATGACTTGGTTCATGTAACATCCCCCTTTTTTCTTATCTTGGCATATGGACGGGCTCGGGACAATTTTTGAGATTCGAACCACATATCCTCCTAAGGTAAAAAAACAAAAACAGAGATGCAGCTACGCATCTCTGTTGCGGACAAGTTATTCCGTCACTTGACTCAAGAACGGCGTGATATCGACGTTGAGTGCTTCCGAGAGACGCGCGCCGAGGTCGCGGTCGGCCCGGTAGAAGTTGCAAATCAAGAGCAGCACCGTATTCTCGTGGCGAACTTCTTTAATGTGTGCCACCAAGTTGTTCACGAGCGCCGTTTTCTCTTCTTCCGAGTAGCGACGGTACACTTCACCCGCTTGACCGAAGTCGTTCGTCTTCTCGATTTTTTGACGACCGGCTACGCCTGTGAGCGGTTGTTCCGTCTCGATATAAGCCGCGTCCGGTTTCGGTGCGTCCTCATAGCGGTTTGGTTCATAGTTGACCGGGCTCGTCTGTTGTTTGAACGGCATCGCCCCATCACGCTGATTGTTCGACACTTGTGCGAACGGGCAGTTGATTGGGAGTTGCAAGTAGTTTGCTCCGATGCGGTAACGTTGCGTGTCCGAATACGAGAACAAGCGGCCTTGGAGCATCTTGTCTTCAGACGGTTGAATTCCAGGAACGAGCACACCCGGGTTGAAACCGACCGACTCCGTCTCGGCGAAGAAGTTGTCGACGTTCTTGTTGAGTGTCATCGTACCGACAAGTTGATACGGGATGACGTCTTCGAACCAATCTTTCGTCGCGTCGAGCGGATCGAAGTCAAAGTTGTCCATATCGGCCGGGTCGAGGATTTGGACGTAAAGATCCCATTCTGGGAAGTCGCCTTCCTCGATGGCGTTGAACAAGTCGCGTGTCGCATGGTTGAAGTCTTCGGCCTGCACTTTCGCCGCTTCTTCCATCGACAAGTTTTTAATACCTTGTTTCGGGACCCAACGGAGTTTTATGTACACCGTGTTTCCGTATTCATTGACCCATTTGAAGGAATGGACCGATGAGCCGCGCATATGACGGTATGACGCTGGAATTCCTTCATCGCTGAACAAGTGGATGAGCATGCTCGTCGATTCCGGCGTGAGCGACATGAAGTCGAAGAAACGGTCCGGATCTTGCAGGTTCGTCCGCGGGTCCGGTTTGAGTGAGTGAATCACGTCTGGGAATTTGATGGCGTCACGGATAAAGAAGACCGGCAAGTTGTTTCCGACGAAGTCGTAGTTCCCTTCTTCCGTGTAAAACTTGACCGAGAATCCACGTGGGTCACGAAGCGTCTCTGGTGAGCCGAGACCATGAATGACGGTCGAGAAGCGAGCAAAGATTGGTGTCTCTTGTCCCTCTTCCTGCAAAAATTTGGCTTTTGTATATCGTTTCATGCTATTTTTAACTTTGAAGACGCCGTGGGCTCCGGCGCCACGGGCATGAACGACCCGTTCCGGTACGCGCTCACGGTCAAAGTGGGCGAGTTTCTCAATTAGCTGATAATCTTCGAGAAGTGTCGGGCCGCGACGACCCGCTGTGATGGAGTTGGCGTTATCCCCGATTGGGACGCCTTGGTTAGTAGTTAGATGACGGTGTTGATCCATTAATATTGCCTCCTCTTAATAATCATTATTACAAGATTAATAATATTAAAAGATAATAATTATTACAAATAAAACGCTCGATGGATTCGAACGTTTTTGAAATCGCTTTCAATTTTTATGTTTGTTACGTTGTTCTTTCCGATGGATTTCGGTCACAAGGAGAGCCGCAATGATACCTCCGAGTGATCCCGCGACGATGTCGACCATCGTGTCATCATTCCCGTTCCCTTGCATCGTCGTGTTCAACACCAAGTCCGATGTGAATTCATACATTTCCCAAAGCGCTGCCCCGGCCATTGCGAAAACAACGATATAGACGAAGACGAACCGCTTCGGCATCTCGAGCCGGATGTCCTCATCAAGTCGACTTAAGAAATCGAAGCCGAGAAAGGCCAAGAACACGCCGCTCAACACGTGCAGAAACGTGTCCCACCATCCGTTCGAATACAATCCGACGATCGAGCCCAAATATTGCGATGCGAACAAGAACAAGATATAGGCGACTTTCATCTTGGCGTCGAACTCAGTCTTGAACGTTTTCTCGAGAATGAACGGAATCAATCCCGACACGATCCCCGCCCCAGCGACGCTCGCGTCAAACCATTCCCCTTCGATAATCGACGTGATGAGAATGATTGCCATGAACAACACGAACCCGAATTCCAATAGACGTCCTCGTGTCAGTTTCAATGTAACGCGCCTTCTTTCGTTAGAATGTCTCATCTTGTTCATTCCCGTTTCAGCGAACATTTCAACAACCCAGTTCGAAAATTCGTGCTTTTGTCGGATTCTTCACGCGTCCATATGTTCCATACTGAAAAAAAAACGATTCAAGGAGGAACTCTCATGCCGATCAATCCTTATCTCAACTTCAACGGTGACTGCCGCGACGCCGTGCTATTTTATGCGGACGTCTTCGCCGAGCCCGCCCCGGATATCATGACGTTCGGTGCCCAGCCTGGACCGGACGGTGAACCTGTACCGGACGAGCTGGCCGACCTCGTGCTCCATGCCCGTCTGAGCGTCCATGGTACATCGCTCATGTTTTCGGACGCAATGCCGGACGGTCCGGTGACGTTCGGGCAAAACATTACCCTCGCCGTCGTGACCGACGACCTCGAGGCGATTCGTCGCGAATTCGAGGCCTTGTCAGACGAGGGCCGTGTCCTCATGCCGCTCCAAGAGACGTTTTGGAGCAAGGCGTACGGCATGGTCGAAGATCGGTTCGGTGTCCAATGGCAGTTCAGTCACGAGGCGTGACTATGACAAAGACCCCATGCTACTTGATATGCTCCCCAATAGGTAGACAGATGAAATAACAAATCTGTTTATCTGATTGGGGAGTGTTTTTTTATGGCGAGAAGTCGGCATTC
>NZ_JACSLL010000018.1:0-43663 GCF_018618135.1 Exiguobacterium sp. s28
ATGCCGAACACGGAAGTTAAGCGCTTCAGCGCCGAAAGTAGTTGGGGGTCTCCCCCTGTGAGGATAGGACGTTGCCAGGCCAACGCGAAAGACGATCAAGCATCCGCTTGGTCGTCTCTTTTTGTATATATATGTCGTATTTAATTCGGATGGGAAGGTGTCTAAATGACTCGAAAACCTAAACATAATCCTTTTACATTTATGGAGACGCTTGAGCAACATGTGCGAGAAGGACGGGTTTCTTTTCATGTACCTGGCCATCACAATGGAACGGTGAGAGATGAAAAGCTTCCGACGGCCTTCCAAAAAATTATGCCATATGACTTAACAGAGCTTGGTCACTTGGATGATTTACACCATGCGGAAGGTATTATTTTAGAAGGTGAAAAGGCATTAGGATCCCTTTACCAGAGTAAAAGTAAATGGTTGGTAAATGGCTCTACTGCAGGGAATTGGAGTCTATTAGCAGCAACCGTAAAGCGTGGAGAACGAGTGTATGTACAACGTAATTCCCACAAATCGGTTTGGAACGCCATTGAGTGGCTTGGTCTAGAACCGATTTTACTCACACCGGAATTAGACAGAGGAAGTAGTTTGCCTACTGTCATTTCACTAGAAACAATTCAGGATGCTGTCTTGCAGTATCCAGGAGGAAAAGCGCTTCTCCTAACGTCTCCCACTTATTACGGAGACATGGCAAACATTCAGCAAATCAGTGCTTACTTGCGTCCGTTAAATATTCCCCTATTAGTAGATGAAGCACACGGCGCTCATTTGATTCATCCTACATTTCCAAAGCGATCAGCTATCTTCGAGGGGGCTAGCGCAGTCGTACAATCAGCCCACAAAACATTGCCCGCTCTCACGATGGGGGCATGGATTCACTATAAAGAAGAAATCGATGAAAAGCGTCTCTTTCATGCGCTTTCATCTTTCCAAACATCTAGCCCATCTTACTTGATTATGGCCTCGCTTGATTACGCCCGAGAGTACCTCGAAAACTTGAGTGACCGAGATTGGACTCATATTCAAACGAGTCATTTTTCATTCATCATGGAAATGAGACGTGCTGGGTTTTCAATCAAAGTGGGCGATGACTTCACCAAGATGACTGTGTTAACATACCCTAAAAATGGTCTGATCTTTAGCCAGCATTTAGCGTCAATCGGTATTGACGTGGAACTGGCTGCAGAAGATCACGTGTTATTCTGCTTGCCGTTAAGGGAATTAAAAAGCCAAGAGATTCAACATTGGGTCAAACTGATTAAAAATGCATCGCAGCACGTCCCGCTCATTGTTGAAGATGAGACAATCTATCCTTACCCGATGACTGAACGCGTTTCGTTGTTGCGTTCTATATCGGACGACGCTGATATTGAACGTCTACCGTTTGAGCAAGCGATTGGTTCTGTTGCGGCAGAGACCGTTATTCCGTATCCGCCTGGGATTCCTTGGATTCTAAGAGGAGAAGTCATCACAGACGAGAAAATCCGAGTTTTGAATGAATGGATTTCATTAGGACGGAACCTGCAGGCAAGTAGACATGTTATGATGAAACAAATTGATGTTATCGTAGAGGAGTTTTAAGCGTGAAAGGTATGTTTATTACTGTGGAAGGACCAGATGGTTCTGGGAAAACAACACAGCTACAATTGTTAGTTCAGTCATTGACTGAACAAGGGTATGAAGTGGTCGTCACCCGAGAGCCAGGGGGAACGAAGGTCGGAAACAGTATTCGAGAAGTCTTGCTCTCGCCAGAACATGATGAGATGACGCCTCGAGTCGAAATGATGCTCTATGCCGCATCCCGAGCTCAAAACATTGATCAAGTGATTCGACCGGCTCTCCACCGTGGAGCAGTTGTCGTATGTGATCGATTTGTGGATGCCTCGATTGCGTATCAAGGCTATGGGCTCCAATATGATTTGTCACAAATTTTGTCGTTAAACGACTGGGCGACTGCTGGGATCAAACCAGATTTGACGTTTCTCTTTGACTTGACCCCGGATCAAGCGAGCCATCGCATGAAAGATAGAGGCCAATTAGATCGAATCGAGAGCCGTGATGAGTCTTTCCATCAACGCGTATACGAAGGATTTCAAATATTATTAGAGCAACATCCAGAACGAATGGTACGTATTGATGCGAACGCCTCGATTGAAACCATTCAGGATGAAGTGTTAGATATTACGTTAGAACGATTAAAAGAAAGAGGAGTGATGCAATGATGAAGATGGTAATCGCGATTGTACATGATAAGGACAGTGCCCGCTTATCAGATGCTTTGATTGAAGAGGACTTCCGTGCAACGAAATTAGCCACAACGGGAGGTTTTTTGAAAGAAGGAAACACCACGTTTATGATTGGTGTACCGAAAGAGCGGTTAGATGACCTACTTGCGTTAATCAAATCAAACTGCTCGAGCAGGGATCAAATGATCACGCCGATTTCACCGATGGGTGGACACGCTGATTCATACATTCCTTATCCTGTAGAAGTCCAAGTTGGCGGAGCGACTGTGTTTGTCTTGCCGATTGAAGGATTTCATCAGTTTTAATGGGGACGGTCACGGACATGAGTTTTCAGGAGTTATCAAAATCTCAAACGGTTATTGCGAAAGTGATTGAAAACTCGATCGTTGCTCAAAAGGTCGGTCATGCATATATCTTTTCAGGTGACTATGAACCGTACTTGATTGAAACGGCACAGCTGTTTGCGAAATCCCTTTTTTGCGAGTCGCCTGACGGGGTAGAACCCTGCGGTAACTGTCGAAACTGTAGACGAATGGATTCGGGAAACCTTGTCGACTACATGGAAGTCGAACCGGATGGAGCCAGCATTAAGAAAGAACAGGTGCAACAGTTATTGAGTGACTTGTCTTTACGTGGTGCAGAAGGTGACCGTCAAGTGTATGTGATTCACCAAGCCCATAAGATGACGCCACAAGCCGCCAACAGCCTATTGAAGTTCTTTGAAGAGCCAGGTGTAGGGAAACTAGCCATCTTGGTAACAACTCAGCCACAACTTCTCTTACCGACGATTCGTTCGCGAGCTCAGCATTTAGTATTCCGACCGATTGATCGAGAACGGCTTGTGGAAACGTTGGTCGCAGACGTGCAATGTACGAGCGATTTAGCGCGTCTTGCTTTAGAGACATATCCGAAATTCGAAGACGCGCGTGAGGCGCTTCACAACGACTGGTTTGTACAGGCGTATGGGCTAGTGGTACAATTAGTTGAAGTATTGACAAAACGCCCGCAAGAATTGCTTTTATTCGCCCAAGAAAAATGGCTCGGTCATTTTAAAGGGCGGAATGAATTGCGAGTCGGTCTCGAGCTGTTCGGAAATTGGTTGGAGCAAGCGCTCCACTTCAAAGTGCGAACAGACTATGTCCCGGAGTTGTTTACGAAAGAACAAGCGCTATATACCGCGTTTGTAAAAGATCGTCCGGTTCATAAAATCGTCCATGCTATTGAATCTGTCCATGAGGCGATTCGACGACTAGAGGCAAACGTCAATCCTCAATTAACGTTCGAACGGTTAACGTTCGATTTGCAGAAAGGATAGGAGAGCGTGCTTGAAGTAGTCGGAGTCCGTTTTAAAGAAGCGGGAAAAATCTATTACTTTTCACCAGGCGAAGCAACGCTTGAACGTGGGGACCATGTCATCGTAGAGACGGTACGAGGCATCGAGTACGGTGAAATCGTCCAAGTTGGTAAACAACTAGGTGAAGACGAAGTGGTTTTACCGCTAAAGACAATCCTTCGTGTCGCTGATCAAAAAGATGCCGAAATCGTGCAAGATAATCGATTGGCCGCTTTTGACGCTCACGCCGTCTGTGAAGAAAAAATTCGTGAACATCGACTTGAGATGAAGTTAGTAGATGTTGAGTATACATTCGATCGTAATAAAGTCATCTTTTATTTCACGGCAGAAGGCCGTGTTGATTTCCGTGAGCTCGTTAAAGATTTAGCGAGTGTGTTTCGGACTCGAATCGAGCTTCGCCAAATCGGGGTTCGAGATGAAGCGAAACTGCTGAGCGGAATCGGACCTTGTGGCCGTGTGTTGTGTTGCTCCTCGTTCTTAGGGGAATTTGAACCGGTATCCATTAAGATGGCCAAGGATCAGAACCTATCCTTGAACCCGAACAAGATCTCCGGTGTATGCGGTCGTCTCATGTGCTGTCTAAAATACGAGAACGATACGTATGAAGAATTAAAGCGGGATTTGCCAGACGTCGGAAAACGAATCAAAATTCCAGAAGGTGACGGACGTGTCATCGGTCTCAACATCTTGGATCAATTGATTCAAGTCGAGTTGAATGATCGGACCCGTGTTGTGACGTATACAATCGACGAACTCGTCGAAGTCGGTGCAGTCAAACGAAAACCGTCGAAACAGTGATGGGGTGCTGAGCAGTGGAAAGAATGGATAAAAAGGAAGTCATGATGCGGGTCGATGCGATCGAGCAACAGATGCAATTGTTGACGGAGCATTTAGGGGTGCTCAAAGAGCAACTCGCCTATTTGCTCGAAGAAAACCAACACATGTATCTCGAGAACCATCATCTGCGCGAAAAAGTAGAACAACTCGCAGAAGTCGAGACACCTAACGGAGATCCTCAAATTGCCTTGTCTGGAAAAGGACAAAATAACTTGGCGGCGTTATACCAAGAAGGGTTTCATATCTGCAATTTGCACTATGGACAAGTCAGGAAAGACGGGGATTGTCTCTTCTGTATGTCAATGCTAAATAAACATTAATAAGGGGCGATAGACGGGTATATACTCGTCCGTCGCCTTTGTACGTTATGTAGGAGGGAAATGGCGTGACTGTAAAACAAGGTGAACGTCTTGATGATTTGTTAGGACGTCCCGGAAAAATCATTCAAAGTGATGATGTATTTTCGTTTTCATTGGATGCGGTGTTGCTGGCTGAATTTGTGTGGGTCCCGATTCAAAAAGGAAGACTCGTTGATTTATGCGCCGGTACGGGGGCTATTCCGCTCTTTTTATCGTATCGGACGAAAGGAACGGTGACAGGACTTGAAATCCAGCCCCGTCTCGTTGATATGGCGAATCGAAGCATTGCCGTTAACGATTTAAGTGACAGACTGCACATCCTTGAAGGCGATGTGAAACATGCGACCAGCGTACTAGGGCATGCTCGTTATGACGTTGTCACGTGCAACCCACCTTATTTTTTAGCAAACGAAACTTCGCTCCGTAATCAAAATGAACATCATACGATTGCACGTCATGAAGTGCTTTGCACGTTAGAAGACTGTATCCGCTCAGCCAGTCAACTCGTCAAACCGGGTGGGAAGGTAGCCTTCGTCCATCGACCGGAGCGATTACTCGATATTCTAACGCTCATGCGGGCGTATCGGATTGAACCGAAACGAATGCAACTCGTTTACCCGAAACAAGGCCGAGACGCAAATACACTTTTAATAGAGGGGTCGAAAGATGGAAAGGCAGGGCTCACAATCTTACCTCCGTTTGTCGTTTATGAGGAAGATGACACGTATACGAGCGACATGCGGGCCATCCTCGATGCGTAAGCACTTTGCCTATATTCTCGAGTGTAGCGATGGCACATACTATACCGGATATACGACGGATGTAGATAAGCGGATGGACGTGCACAACAGCGGTAAAGGTGCGAAATATACGCGAGCGCGTCTCCCGGTGACGTTACGATATGTCAGGTCGTTTGCGACCAAACGTGAAGCCATGCAGTACGAATGGTCCATTAAACAACTCACTCGGGCTCAAAAACAGCAATTGATGGAGGGAACGAGTAATGAACTCACAGAAAAGTTATCAGACTGATGGGCCCACGCTCTATGTTGTGCCGACGCCGATTGGAAATCTAGAAGACATGACGTATCGAGCGGTTCGAATTCTAGGAGAAGTCGATTTGATCGCGGCCGAAGACACACGCCAAACGATGAAGCTCTGTCGCCATTTCGGCATTGAGACGAAACTAGTCAGCTACCATGAGCACAATAAGCACGTGAGTGGCCCGCGCTTAATCGAAGATATCGAGGCCGGCAAATCAGTCGCCGTCGTCTCAGACGCGGGCATGCCGGGGATTTCGGACCCGGGGAGTGACCTCGTGCGGTTGGCCATTGAAGCGAAGCTCCCTGTCGTCGTGCTCCCTGGAGCGAACGCGGCGTTGACGGCTCTTGTCGCCTCTGGTCTTGCGACCGAGCGGTTTTTGTATTACGGATTCTTGCCACGTAAAAAGAAAGAGCGGCTCGATGTGTTATCTTCTTTGCAATATGAACCGGGCACCATCATTTTTTATGAAGCGCCACATCGGTTAAAAGAGATGCTGACCGGGATTCAGGACGCGTTCGGCAATCGGCAACTCGTTCTCGGACGAGAGTTGACGAAAACGTTTGAAGAGTTTTTACGCGGGACGGTAGAAGAAGCGCTTGTTTGGTGTGAAGGTGAGGTACGTGGTGAGTTCGTCGTCATGGTGGCTGGTTCGACGGAAATAGCACCGACACACGATTGGTGGGAGGCGTTATCGCCGCTCGAACACGTCGATCGTTATATCGAAGACGGATTGAAGCCGAACGCCGCTATCAAACAAGTCGCTAAAGAGCGCGGTTTATCACGTGGCGAGGTGTACGACGCCTATCATCAAGTCGACAAAAAAGAGTAAGCAAGGAATTCCTTGCTTACTCTTCGCTGTAGTAGTTTTCGAGCATGTTTTTCAACTCGACGAGAACGCGTTGTGCGCCTTCTGGTGAAAGGATCAATTTACCGTCAGCCAACTTGAAGTTGTCATCCGATACTTCGCCCGTCACTTGGCAAGTCATGTTCGGTTTGTATTTTTTCAACACGATTTGATCGTTGTCGACGTAGATTTCAAGAGCGTCTTTCTCAGCGATCCCGAGTGTGCGGCGCAATTCGATTGGAATGACGACACGACCGAGCTCATCAACTTTCCGTACGATACCTGTAGATTTCATTTTGTGTTTCCTCCTCCAATGGTGTCGAAATCTCTTGGTGACATGAGTCGTCAAAATTCGACAATGTTACTACAGCAAAAAGCATACTAAACTTTCCAATTGCAGTCAACTGCTTACTATTGGAAATCTACATTTTCGAAAATTGGCAATATGAGAACGATATATACCTAAAATTCCCCGAAAGTTAGGACATGAAACAAAGAAAGGGTTTTTTTGGAACATTTTTTATGAGGTAATAACAAAATAATTCCAAACAATTGGTTTGGAAATTCTTTTGTCGAACCGTGTATAATGGAAATTGCAAATGTCGAAAGGATGGAGAACATACAATGGCGAAGCCTACTTTTTATATTACGACTCCGATTTACTATCCGAGTGCCAAACTACACATCGGTCACGCCTATACGACGGTGGCTGGCGATGCAATCGCACGTTATAAGCGTCTGAAAGGATTTGACGTCCGTTATTTGACGGGGACAGACGAGCACGGTCAAAAGATTCAGGAAAAAGCGAAAGAAGCTGGCGTGACGCCGCAAGCGTTTGTCGATGAAGTCGTTAAAGACATCAAGGTGTTATGGGACCGTCTTGAAATCTCGTACGATGATTATATTCGTACGACCGATGCCCGCCACAAGGCCGTCGTCGAGCACGTATTCGAGACGCTTCTGAAAAACGATGACATCTATCTCGGTGAATACGAAGGGTGGTATTCGATCCCTGATGAAACGTATTACACGGAGTCACAGCTCGTTGATGGGAAGAGCCCTGACAGCGGTCACCCGGTCGAGCTTGTACGCGAAGAGTGCTATTTCTTCCGTCTCAGCAAGTACGCCGATCGTTTAATCGAGTACTTCGAGTCGCACCCTGACTTCATCTTGCCAGAATCGCGCAAAACCGAGATGATCAACAACTTCTTGAAACCGGGCCTCCAAGACTTGGCCGTCTCACGGACGACGTTTGACTGGGGTGTCCAAGTGCCATCGAACCCGAAACACGTCGTGTATGTATGGGTCGATGCTCTCACGAATTACATCTCTGCCCTCGGCTATGGGTCGGACAACGACGAGTTGTTCAACCGCTATTGGCCAGCCGACGTGCACTTGGTCGGAAAAGAAATCGTCCGGTTCCATACGATCATTTGGCCGGCGTTGCTCATGGCGCTTGACCTTCCATTACCGAAACAAGTTTTCGCCCATGGTTGGTTGCTCATGAAAGACGGCAAAATGTCGAAATCGAAAGGCAATGTCGTCGATCCGATTCCACTCATCGATCGCTACGGACTCGACTCACTCCGCTACTATCTTCTTCGTGAAGTTCCATTCGGAGCGGACGGCACGTTCACACCGGAAGCGTTTGTGGATCGCTTGAATTTTGACCTTGCCAATGACCTCGGAAACCTGCTCAACCGGACCGTGGCCATGATTAAGAAGTATTTTGATGGCGAAATTCCTGCTTATGCGGGCAATGTAACAGCGTTCGATGCCTCGTTGCTTCAAGTCGTCAACGAGACGACAGAGAAGACGGAAGCGGCCATGGAACACATGGAGTTTTCCGTCGCGCTCACAAGCATTTGGCAACTCGTGAGCCGTGCCAATAAATATATCGATGAGACGCAACCGTGGGTCCTTGCGAAGGACGAAGCGAAGCGTGGTGAACTCGCATCCGTGATGACGCATCTGGCCGGCGTACTTCGCCATGTGGCGGTCATGATTCAACCGTTCATGACACGGGCACCAAAAGAGATGTTCCGCCAGCTCGGTCTTGAAGGGAAAGACATGTCATGGGAAGCGCTCGATACGTTTGCGGCCTTCGATGGAGCGGTCGTCACCGACGGGACACCGATTTTCCCACGTCGTGATGTAAAAGAAGAGATCGATGCAATTCAGGAAATGATGCGTCAAGCATCGAAAGCACGTGTCGAGGAAGCCGAAGTGGAGGCGAGCGATGCTGAGGATGAGGACGTCCGTCCAGAAATCACGATTGACGTCTTTGACCAAGTCGAGTTCCGTGTCGGTCAAATCGTCGAGGCCGATAAAATCAAGAAGGCGAAGAAGCTGTTGAAGCTTCAAGTCGACCTTGGTAGCGAGACACGTCAAATCGTCTCAGGCATTGCCGAATGGTATGCGCCAGAAGACTTGGTCGGGAAGAAAGTCATCGTCGTCGCCAATTTGAAGCCGGTCAAACTACGTGGCGAGTTGTCACAAGGGATGATTTTAGCGGCTGATAAAGACGGTAAGCTTGAGCTTGCGACCGTATCTGAGAATATGCCGAACGGGGCCGTCGTCAAATAATCGTTTGGGGGAGACTTCGGTCTCCCTCTTTGTCTATATAAGGAGGAAGCACCATGTTGATTGATACGCATACCCATATCAATGCCGAGCAGTTCAATGAGGATGTCGAGGCGACGATCGAGCGGGCTCGTGCCGCGGGCGTTTCCCCGATGCTCGTCGTCGGATTCGATAACCCGACCATCACGCGGGCAATCGAGCTCGCGGAAACGTATGAGGATATCTATGCCATCGTTGGGTGGCATCCGGTTGATGCCGTCGATTGTACGGCGGCTGATTTGAAGAGAATCGAGACGTTAATGGCTCATCCGAAAGTGATGGCGCTCGGGGAAATCGGTCTCGATTACCATTGGGACAAGTCGGAGAAAGATGTCCAACAACGCGTGTTCCGGCAGCAGATCGCTATCGCGAAGCGGACGAACATGCCCATCGTGATTCATAATCGGGAAGCGACAGCCGACGTGCTCGATATTTTAGAGGAAGAACATGCCGAAGAGGTAGGCGGCGTGTTCCATAGTTACAGCATGTCTGTCGAATTGTTGGAACGCTGTCTGCGCTTGAACTTCTACATCTCTCTCGGAGGACCGGTGACGTTCAAAAACGCTAAAGTCCCGAAGGCGGTGGCGCAACAAGTCCCGCTCGATCGGCTCCTTGTCGAGACGGACTGCCCGTATTTAACGCCGACGCCGTTCCGTGGTAAACGGAACGAACCCGCTTACGTCACGTACGTCGCCGAAGAGATTGCATCGCTACGTGACATGTCCTACGACGCGCTCGCTGAAGCAACGACAGCCAATGCGAAGCGCCTATTCCGTCTCCCATGATGTTCAGGCGCATCATCTTGAGTATTGGTGTCGTAGCGACGGCAGTGTTCGCCTATATGGCGATGCAGCCTGAACCGATCACCATCGTCGACGACGGCGTGACAACCGTGCATGAAAGCCGCGGCGATTCGGTGCTAGAAGTGCTTGACGAGACCGGTATCGTGATCGACGAGGCGGATATGGTGACTCCCGCTTTAAGTGCCGACGTCCCGACGGATCGAGTGATTCATATCGAACGAGCTCGTACCGTCTCGCTTCAAATCGGTTATGGCCAGGTCGAGACGATCGAGACGCGTGAACGGACCGTCAAAGACGTGTTGCTTCGTTATGGAGTGAGTGTACGCGAAGGAGACGACGTGTACCCGGGCGTACGTGCACCGGTCACATCAGGGATGACGATTCGCTACCAGCCTGTCGTCGCCCTCGATGTCATCGTCGGGGACGAGGCGAAGACCTTGTATACGATGGCTCAAACTGTCGAACAGGCGTTACTGGAGGCGAATGTGGCGGTTTCTGACCAAGATACGGTCGTCCCGGCTCTCACGACACCGGTACGGGATGGAATGACCATCAGCGTCAATGTGAGTCGAGACGTCGTACAATATGAGAGTCGTCTCATCCCATTTGAAATCGTCATGGAAGAGGACGATACGCTCGAACTTGGAGAGACCGAAGTTGTGCAAGTCGGCATCCCGGGACTCGAACGGACGCGGTATGCACTGACAGTGGAAAATGGTACAATTACAAATCGGACCGAAACGAGCGTGGAAACGCTACAAAGCGTACGCCCTCAAATCATTAAACGTGGGACGAAAGTCGTGGCCAAACCGGAGATCGAACCGGCAACGAATCAAGAAACGACCGCCACGACCGAACCGTCGAGTCCGTTTCGAGACGAGGCGGAGATTAAGATTGAAGAGACACCTCGTGCCGAGGATGCGCTGGACTTCACTTCCGCGAAACAACTTCTCGTCGAAGCGACCGCGTATACGAACAATGCAGAAGACACGGTCACATTTGATGACAGGGTTCTGACCCGTAGTGGTTATGATGTGACGGATACGATTTTGTATGAAGGGATGCGAATCATTGCTGTCGACCCCGCTATTATTCCTCTTGGCACACGTGTGTACGTTGAAGGGTTTGGCATGGCGATTGCTTTAGATACAGGCAGTGCGATCAAAGGTCATAAAATTGACTTGATGATGGACACGAAAGAAGAAGCGGTAACGTTTGGGCGTCAGCCGCTCACGATTTGGGTTATCCCGAAGCAAGAAGAGAAAGAAGGAAACGATGATGGGTGAAAAAATACAAGAGGTGATTGTCGTCGAAGGTCGAGATGACACGACGCGGCTTCAAGAAGTATATGACGTCGATACGATTGAAACGAACGGATCTGCCGTCTCGAAACAGACGATCGAACGAATCAAACGCGCCCAAGAAACGCGCGGCGTTATCATTTTGACGGACCCAGACTACCCGGGTGACCGAATCCGGGCCATCGTCGAGGAGCAGGTTAAAGGATGTAAGCATGCCTATTTACCTCGGGCCGAAGCGAAAGATAAACGTGGCAAGATTGGGGTCGAGCATGCTTCACCGGCAACGATTCGCCGTGTACTCGAAGCGGTGTATGAACAGCGAGTTGAGACTGACATGCCGCTCGTCACCCGCCAGATGGTGCTCGAAGCCGATTTGATTGGCGGAGCGGACGCTGCGCGCCGTCGTAAACGGCTCGGCGTGTTACTCCGAATCGGTGAACCGAACGCCAAACAGTTTGTAAAGCGCGTGGAAGCGTTACGGGTCACGATTGAGGAATGGGAACGGGCACTGGCTCAGTTAGAGGAGGAAAATCATTGAAAGACATTGCAACAATCCAACGCACGAAATCAATTCTAGAACGTCACGGCTTCTCTTTCAAAAAGTCGCTTGGGCAGAACTTTTTAATTGATTTAAATATTTTGAACAAGATTGTGGATGCAGCTGAGTTGGGCGAAGCGAGCGGGGTTCTTGAAATCGGTCCCGGCATCGGGTCATTGACGGAACAGTCTGCCAAGCGGGCTAAAAAGGTCGTCGCCCTCGAAATCGACCAACGTCTGCTTCCGATTCTGGAAGATACGATGTCTCCTTATCCACATGTGCATGTCATCCACGGCGATGCCCTCGAGCTCGATATTCAAGACATCGTCGAGCGTGAGTTTTTCAGTCAAGGAATCGAAGACATCTCGGTTGTGGCGAACTTGCCGTATTATGTGACGACGCCGATTATCATGCGCTTACTGGAAAGCCAAATCAAGTTCCGTTCACTCGTCATGATGATTCAAAAAGAAGTTGCCGAGCGCATTGGAGCGAAGCCTGGGACGAAAGCATACGGCTCTCTCTCGATTGCGATCCAATATTACGCGGAGGCGAACGTGAGCTTTATTGTTCCAAAAAGCGTGTTCATGCCGGCCCCGAACGTCGATTCAGCGGTCATCACGTTGAAGATGCGTCCCAAACCGGCGGTCGACGTGAAAGATGAAGCCTTCTTCTTCGAGCTTGCCCGGGCCAGTTTCGCACAACGTCGAAAAACGATCTTAAATAACTTGACGAATCACCTCGGGAAAGACAAAAAAATGGAAATCGAACAGTTTTTAAGTGAAGCTGGAATCGATCCGAAACGGCGAGGCGAAACGCTTTCGCTTGAGGAGTTTGCACGGTTAGCTGACACAATTTTACCACTTAAAAACAGTTGACGACCGGATAACGAATCGATATAATATTAATCTTTATTTTTGTTTTTGAATGTGTTATACTTGTAACAGTGAGGTGAAGCGTATGCCAAAGACGTTGCAAGAAATCAGACAGAAACTCGAATCGCATGTTGGAGAACGATTGACGTTGAAAGCAAACGGCGGTCGTAAGAAAGTCGTTACTCGGTTTGGAACGCTCGTTGAGACGTATCCCGCGGTGTTCGTCGTCAAATTGGATGAAGACCATCATAACGTGGAACGTGTCTCATATAGCTACGCTGATGTCCTAACGGATACAGTTAAAATTGAATTCAGTAATTGAACGATAAATGAGGGGCGGATGCATTGGCAGCTGCTTCTTTTTTTGTGCGCTCGTTTACGGTACAATGGCGAACAGGAGATACATGGGAAGGGTGAACGATATGCGCACGATCAGTGTGAAAGCGCCGGCAAAAATCAACTTGACGCTCGATGTCCTTGGGAAGCGGACAGATGGCTATCATGAAGTGGAAATGGTAATGACGACAGTAGACTTATCGGACCGGTTAGAATTGACTGTGCTCGATACAGATGAGATTCGGATTCAGTCCGAGCATGCCTACGTGCCGAACGACCATCGAAATTTGGCTTATCGTGCGGCTGAGCTGTTACGGAAGCGATTCAATATCAAACAGGGTGTCGAAATTGTATTAGATAAGCAAATCCCAGTGGCGGCAGGGTTAGCTGGCGGCTCGAGCGATGCGGCGGCGACACTTCGGGGTATGAACGAATTGTTCGACCTTGGCCTGTCGTTAGAAGAGTTGGCCGAACTCGGAGCCGCCGTCGGATCGGACGTATCGTTTTGTGTCATGGGAGGAACAGCCATCGCGCGCGGACGCGGCGAACAGCTGGAGACGATTCCGTCACCGCCGCCGTGCTACGTCGTATTGGCGAAGCCGAAAATCGGAGTGTCGACGGCTGACGTCTATCGTGCCGTGCAGATGGAGAAGATTGTGCATCCAAACACCGAGGCGATGGTCACGGCGATTCGGGATCGGGATTTTGATGGCATCTGTGTAAACTTAGGGAACGCCCTCGAGGCGGTCACGCTCGAACTTCATCCGGAAGTTCGCCAAATCAAAGAGACGATGCTGCACTGCGGAGCGGATGGTGTCCTCATGAGCGGCAGCGGTCCAACGGTATTCGCATTGATTGAGCACGAGCAAAAAGCACATCGTGTCTATAATGGACTGAAGGGATTTTGTCCTGAAGTGTTCGTCGTTCGGATTCTCGGCAAAAAACATTGAACAAAGACGAATGAGAATGATATATTCTGTTTAGAACATTCGTCTATTATTGAAGAAGTGAAGGGGAATCCGTATGAAAATTCGTAGAAGTGGTCGTCTTGTCGATATGACCCGTTATTTGCTGGACCATCCACACCAGCTCGTCTCATTATCGATGTTTTCGAGTCGTTATAAAGCAGCCAAATCATCCATCAGTGAAGATTTGGTCATCGTCAGTGAAATGCTTTCGCATGATGGCACGGGAAAACTCGTCACAGTGCCAGGGGCAGCCGGCGGCGTCATGTTCATTCCAGGCTGGAGCAAGGAAAAGTCGCTCTCGATGATCGACGGCCTATGTGAGCAATTGTCGAAACCGGAACGGTTGCTTCCGGGAGGCTATCTCTATTTGACAGATGTCCTCGGGAACCCGCGTCAAGTGAAGCCGATGGGGCAAGTCTTCGCCTCTGTGTTCGCCGATCGTAAAGTTGACGTCGTCATGACGATCGCAACAAAAGGGATTCCGCTCGCGTACGCTGTCGCCGAGCAACTTGGTGTCCCGTTCGTTATCGTTCGTTCTGACAGTCGTGTCACCGAAGGTTCGACGGTCAGCATCAACTACGTATCAGGCTCATCAAAGGCGATTCGCACGATGGCGCTCGCTCGTCGCAGCTTGCCGCGTGGCGCGAACGTCTTGTTGATTGACGATTTCATGAAAGCGGGCGGTACGATTCGCGGGATGATGAGTCTCTTGAATGAGTTCGAGGCGAACCTCGCGGGTGTCGGTGTCCTCATGGAAGCGGAAGGCGCCGAGAAGAAAATGGTAAGCGAATACGTCAGTTTGATGAAATTGACGAACGTCGATTCGGATGAAGGACTCGTCACCATTTCGCGAGGAAACGTCGAACAGTTCTTAAAGTGATTGGCAAAAATTTGATTTCGTTTTATGATGAAAGGGTATAAGATTCGTACGAAGTCAATCGGTTCGCTTGGAATCATCTCAACCTTTTAGAAGGTACACCACGGTCTAGACAACGATGAAAAGGGGATGCGAAACATGCAGATCACAGACGTAAAAATTCGCAAAGTCGCGACGGAAGGTAGAATGAAGGCACTGGCCTCCATTACACTCGACCATGAATTTGTGGTACACGATCTTCGAATCATTGAAGGGAGTACCGGTCTTTTCGTAGCGATGCCGAGCAAGCGGACGCCAGAAGGGATTTTCCGCGATATCGCTCACCCGATTAATGGAGATATGCGTCAAAAAGTCGAGGCGGCTGTTCTAGAGGCGTACGGCCAAGAGGACGTCGCTATTGCCGAGACGCAAGCACGATACAATGCCATGAATGAGTAATCTTTGACAGCGGATGGGGACCCTTCCGCTGCCTTTTTACGTTTCATTGGTTACGAATGGTTACAACGGTTGAAACCACGTCACGGTTTCGATATAGTAGATACGGTGTAAATAAGATTTGAATGTAGAAGAAAACCGAACAATTGAGTACATTACAGTCGATATGAGATAGGAGCGAATCAAGAATGGATCGTTTTGCAGTCATTTTGGCAGCAGGTAAAGGGACCCGCATGAAGTCGAAGCTATATAAAGTGCTTCATCCGGTCCTCGGAAAACCGATGGTCGAACACGTCGTCGATCAACTCGACAAAATCGGGGTCAGTCGTCAAATCGTCATCGTCGGCCATGGGGCTGAAGCGGTACAAGAGACGTTGGGCTCACGCGTGGAATATGCGGTCCAAGAAGAACAGCTCGGGACAGGTCATGCAGTGCAGATGGCAGAAAGCGAACTCGCGGGTAAACCGGGCGCAACGCTCGTCGTTTGCGGCGACACGCCACTGTTGACAGCGGAAACGCTCGAGGCGCTGTTGGCTCATCATGAAGCCCAGCAAGCGAAAGTGACAGTGCTGACAGCCATCGCTGACGATGCGACAGGATATGGTCGCGTCATCCGTGGGGAAGACGGAAACGTCACAAAAGTCGTCGAGCATAAAGATGCGTCTGACACTGAACTAGAAATCCGTGAAATCAACACAGGCACGTACGTGTTCGATAACGAGCTCTTGTTTGATGCATTGAAGCAAGTCGGGAACAACAACGCCCAAGGTGAGTACTACTTGCCGGACGTCATCTCGATTGCGAAAGAAGCAGGCGAAGTCGTGGCAGCACACACGGCGCCGACATTCGATGAAACGATCGGCGTCAACGACCGTGTCGCTCTTTCACAAGCTGAAGCGGTCATGCGCAAGCGGACGAACGAACGCCTCATGCGTGAAGGTGTCACATTCATGGATGCAGCTTCGACATACATCTCACCAGATGCCGTCATCGGTTCGGATACGATCATCTATCCAGGGACGGTCATTCTCGGGAAAACGATTATCGGTTCAGAGTGCGTGATTGGTCCTAATTCAGATATCCGCAATAGCGTCATCAAAGACGGTGCGACGGTTCGTCAATCGGTCGTGAGTGACAGCCGTGTCGGAACTGAAGCACAGGTCGGGCCGTTCGCCCACCTTCGTCAACAAGCAGTCCTCGGCGCGAATACGCGCGTCGGTAACTTCGTGGAAATCAAAAAATCAACGTTCGGAGACGGTGCGAAAGCATCACATCTCAGCTATATCGGAGATGCTTCGATCGGGGAACGCGTCAACCTCGGCTGTGGCTCGATCACGGTCAACTATGACGGCAAGAACAAGTTCGAAACGGTCGTCGAAGCCGATGCCTTCGTCGGCTGCAATGTGAACTTGATTGCTCCGGTGAAAGTCGGAAAAGGCTCAATCGTAGCAGCCGGTTCGACGATCACGGATGACGTTCCTGAAGAGGCGCTTGCGATTGCACGCGAACGCCAAACGAATAAAGAAGGTTACACGAAACGATAAGTTGCTGCCTATTATTATGGAAAACGATGGAGGAGAATCCTAAACATGTCTACTGTATATGAACGTGAAATTCGCCTATTTAGCTTAAACTCAAACCGCCCACTCGCCGAAGAGATTGCCAAGGAAATTGGCATCCCGCTCAGCGATTGCCAAGTGAAGCGGTTTAGCGACGGAGAACTTTACATCAACATCGAGGAGAGCGTGCGAGGCGATGATGTGTACATCATTCAATCGACGAGCTCACCGGTGAACGAAACGCTCATGGAGTTACTCGTCATGATTGATGCGTTGAAACGAGCATCGGTTCGGACGATTAACGTGGTCATGCCATACTATGGTTACGCTCGCCAAGACCGCAAGGCGCGCTCACGTGAGCCAATCACAGCGAAACTTGTCGCTGATTTATTGACGGTTGCAGGTGCCACGCGTTTAATCACGATGGACTTGCATGCTGCTCAAATCCAAGGTTTCTTCAATATCCCAGTAGACCAATTATTAGGTGTTCCACTCATCTCGACGTATTTTGAGACAGATGAATTTAAAGCGAAAGACATTGTCGTCGTCTCACCGGACCACGGTGGCGTCACGCGTGCCCGTAAGCTTGCCGAACGCTTGAAGGCTCCAATCGCCATCATCGACAAGCGTCGTCCTGAAGCGAACGTGGCTGAAGTCATGAACATCGTCGGCAGCGTTGAAGGCAAGACGGCCATCTTGATCGATGACATCATCGATACAGCTGGAACAATCACGCTCGCGGCCGATGCCATCGTCCAAGCTGGTGCAAAAGAAGTGTACGCCTCGTGTACACACCCAGTCTTATCTGGACCGGCGATGGAACGGATCGACAACTCGTCAATCAAAGAACTCGTCGTTTTGAACACGATCGATTTAGAAGGTCGCGAATGTTCGAGCAAAATCAAGCAGATGTCGGTTGCCCGTTTGCTTGGGGAAGCGATCATGCGTGTCCACGAGCACAAATCGGTGAGCACGCTGTTCGATTAAAAAAACGAGGCCCGAAGGCGTTCGCCTTTGGGCTTTTTTGTTCAGGAGGAATAAGATGAAATGTATCGTCGGCCTCGGGAATCCAGGCAAAAAGTATGAGATGACCCGTCACAACGTCGGTTTTTTAGCGATTGATCGCTTAGCTGACAAACATGGGATTCAACTTGATGAAGCCAAGTTTAAAGCATTGATCGGAACGGGAAGAATCAATGGAGAACGTGTCGTCCTCGTCAAACCGCTCACCTACATGAATCTATCAGGGGAGTCGGTACGTCCGATTTTAGATTATTATAAGATTGAGATTGATGACTTGCTCGTCATTTATGACGACTTGGACATGGTGCCAGGGAAACTGCGATTCCGTCCGAAAGGCAGTGCCGGTGGACATAACGGCATCAAGTCGCTGATTCAACACCTGGGAACCCAAGATTTCAAACGTCTGAAACTCGGCATCGGTCGTCCGCCGCATCCGATTAAAGTCGTCGATTGGGTGCTCATGAACTACCGGAAAGAAGATATGCCAGAATTGAATGATACGCTCGATCAAGCGGTGTCCGCCGCGACTGATTTTGTGGACACGGAATGGATCGCGCTCATGAATCGATATAACTAAAGGGTCAACGTACCCTTTTTTGTCGTATGAGGTGGAGGAAATCAAAATGAATGCTTTAGAGAAATTCATGTTGGCATTGCCTGAGACGAATGTGATTCGGGAGCGGTTGCCAAAAGTTGATCGTCAACTCGTCACCGGATTGACGACGAGTGCCAAAGCGCTCGTGTTGGCAGGTTTGGCGAAAAATTCGCCCCGACGTCTCGTGGTCGTCACACATAACATGTACCAAGCCCAAAAAATGTACGATCAGCTCGAGTCGCTCGTCGGCCCGAGTCAAACATTGCTTTATCCGATCGATGAGACGCTCGCTGGAGAACTGTCACTCACATCGAGCCCAGAACTTCTTGCCGCACGGATTGAAGCTCGAACACGTCTCCTTGACGAAACGGGAGGCGTCCTTGTCGTGCCACTCGGTGGGTTACGTCGCTTTATCCCGAGCCCGACGGACTGGCGGACAAGCCATCGAGTCATCAAACCAGGTCAAGAGCTTGATTTGAAGCCGTTTGCTGAGACGCTGATCACGCTCGGATATGAACGAACGGCTACCGTCACCGCACCGGGTGAATTCTCCGTCCGCGGCAGCATTTTAGATGTCTATCCGCTCACGGAGGCGCGTCCGTATCGCATCGATTTGTTCGACACCGAGGTCGATTCGATTTTTACGTTTGATGCTGAGACACAACGCTCACTAGGGGTCGTCGCCGAAGCGGTCATTCCCCCGGCGACCGAGTTTATCGCTTCGACAGAACAATTGAAAAAAGCTGGACAGGCACTCGAACGTCAATATGATCGGACGCTCTCGTTGATTGAGACGGAGACGATTCGTCAAGCACTTGAGGACGGGATTGCCCGGGACATCGAACAGTTCGGTCGAGGTGAGGCGCCCGAAAAAGTTGGAAAGTACACGCCGCTGCTATATAGCTCGACACTCCTCGACTATGTCGGACCGGATGCTGTCTTGATTTTAGATGAAGTGGCCCGGATTGAAGACGCCGCCGATGTGCAAGATCGCGAGGAAGCCGAATGGTTCTCGTCGCTCATCGAACGCGGGGAATCCGTCAGCAACTATACGCTTGCCGTTCCGATGCATAAAGTGTTTCGTGATTTGAAGCAAGTGGCGTTCTCGCTCCTCCCGTCGAGACGGTCGGGGATTCCGGAAACGAACACGGTCCACCTCAGTTGCCGTCCGCTCCCGGCGTTTCACGGGCAGATGCACTTGCTGAAGCAAGAAGTCGAACGTTGGCAACAAGGTGACCATCGTCTCGTCTTCTTAGCAGGGGATCAAACGCGGGCCGACAAGGTGGTAGCATTGCTTGAAGACTATGGCATCTCGTCAACGTTCACAAATGTGGACGGCGAGTTGTTGCCGCGTCACGTCCACATCATGATTGGACAAATCGAGGGCGGATTCGAGCTCTCGACGAGTCGCCTCGTCGTCGTCTCCGAAGAAGAGCTGTTCAAACGCGTCACGAAGCGGAAACGACAGACGAAGAATTTGACGAACGCCGAACGGATTAAAAGTTATCAAGAGTTGAAGCCGAACGACCACGTCGTCCACATCCATCACGGGATCGGGAAATACCTAGGCATCAAAACGATTGAAGTCGGCGGCATTCATCAAGACTACTTACATCTCGTCTATGCCGGTGACGATGCGCTCTACGTCCCGGTCGACCAAATCGATCTCGTCCAAAAGTACGTCGGGGCCGAAGGTAAAGAGCCTAAGATTTATAAACTCGGTGGGACCGAGTGGAAGAAGGTCAAATCGAAAGTCGCCAAATCGGTCGAAGATATCGCCGACGAGCTGATCAAGTTGTATGCGGCGCGGGAAGCGTCCGTCGGTTATGCGTTCCCAGGTGATGACGAAGAGATGAGTCAGTTTGAAAGCTCGTTCCCGTATGCGGAGACAGAAGACCAGGTCCGTTCCATCGCCGAAATCAAAGCCGATATGGAACGATCACGGCCAATGGACCGTCTCCTTTGTGGCGATGTCGGTTACGGAAAGACGGAAGTGGCGATTCGAGCCGCGTTCAAAGCTGTGCTCGCTGGGAAGCAAGTCGCGTTCCTCGTGCCGACGACCGTACTCGCACAACAGCACTACGAGACGATGCTCGAACGGTTCAGTGAGTTTCCAATCAACGTCTCCGTCATGAGCCGCTTCCGCTCGAAAAGCGAGATGGCGGCGACGAAAAAAGGCTTGAAAGAAGGGACGATTGACGTCGTCGTCGGGACGCACCGCGTCTTGTCGAAAGATGTGACGTTCGCCGACCTCGGACTCGTCATCATCGATGAAGAGCAACGTTTCGGGGTTAAGCATAAAGAACGGCTCAAACAGTTGAAGACAAATATCGACGTCTTGACGCTGACGGCGACACCAATCCCGCGGACGCTCCACATGTCGATGATTGGGATTCGGGACTTGTCAGTGCTTGAGACACCGCCGGAGAACCGCTACCCGGTGCAGACGTACGTCATGGAATACGACGGTATCGTCTTGCGTGAGGCACTCGAGCGTGAACTCGCGCGAGGCGGGCAGGCGTTCTTCCTCTATAACCGGGTCGAAGGAATCGAGCGGAAGGCTGAAGAGATTCGCGCTTTGTTACCGGAAGCACGCATTGCGACGGCACACGGTCGGATGACCGAGACTGAACTCGAGAGCCAGCTTATCAGCTTCCTCGAAGGAGAGGCCGACGTGCTCGTCTCGACGACGATCATCGAGACCGGCATCGATATTCCGAACGTGAACACGCTCATCGTCCACGATGCGGACAAGATGGGGCTGTCACAGTTGTACCAGTTGCGCGGTCGTGTCGGTCGTTCCAACCGAATCGCCTACGCCTACTTCACGTATCGGAAAGATAAACGCTTAACCGAGGTCGCGGAGAGCCGGCTACAGGCCATCAAGGAGTTCACGGAGCTCGGGAGCGGGTTCAAGATTGCGATGCGCGACTTATCGATTCGCGGTGCCGGCAATCTGCTCGGGGCCCAACAGTCCGGGTTCATCGATTCGGTCGGATTCGACTTATACTCGCAAATGTTGTCCGAAGCCATCGAAGAACGGAAAGACCGGATGCGCGGCCAGGCGAAACATGTCGTCTTCAAACCGGAGATTGCGTTCCAAGCGGACGCGTATATCCCGGACGAGTATTTGTCAGACAGCGAATTGAAAATCGAGATGTACAAACGCTTCAAATATGTCGATACACCAGAGGCGCTGTTCGCCCTCCAAGACGAGTTGATCGAACGGTTCGGGGAATTCCCGGAGCCTGTCGCCCTCCTCATCCAACTGACGCGTCTGCGCATTTATGGGGAAATGGCGAAAGTGGCCCGCATCAAACAGACGCCGGGTCGCATTGAGATGGTATTGTCGCTCGAATCGACGACAGCGCTCGACGTGCCGTCGTTCATGGAGTGGACGATGCCGCTCGGTCGGAAACTTGGCGTCGGTCAAGACAACGGTGCTCTCAAGTTGTCGCTTAGCGGCAGGATGCCGGTCATCGAACTGTTGAACGATGCCGATACGGTACTTGAGGAGCTTGTGAAGAGGTTGGCCCATGCGGTCGCCAAGTAAATTTGCGACCGGGGTCATCTTATTTGCGCTTGCGGGCTATCTTTCAAAATTCATCAGCTTCGCTTATCGGGTCCCGTACCAAAACATCGCGGGAGACTTTGGCTTATACGCCTATCAGACGGTATACCCGTTTGCTGCGATCGTCGCCTCGCTCGGCATGTATGCGATGCCGGTCGTGATTGCGAAAATTGGTGTCGGGGCCCAAGGGCCGAGACGCAAGCTCGAGGTGTTGTGGGGGAGTTTTTATGTCTTACTCGGCCTCGGCTTCGCCCTTGTCGTCGCGATGTGGATGCTCGCACCGGCGATTGCCCGTCTTCTCGGTGACATGCAGCTCGCACCGACGTTACGCGTGATCAGCCTCAGCTATTTGCTTATGCCCGCGTTGGCGGTGCTCCGCGGTTCGTTCCAATCGGTCGATGACTTAAGGCCGAGCGCCATCTCGCAAGTGCTCGAGAACCTTGTCCGTGTCACAGTTCTGCTCGTCGCTCTGTTGATTGGTGTCCGCTTTGGACAAGACGCCTATACGCTGAGCCGGTACGCGTACGCGGCGACGCTCGTCGGAGGTGTGGTTGCGATTATCATCTTATCGTTGTGGACGAAGAAGCTGCGGGTCGTCCCGGTCCAACGTGCGACGTTGCGGTCTGTCCTTCGTATTTTGCTGACGACCGGCTTTGCCGTTGGCTTCGCCTCGCTCGGGATTTTATGGATGCAGCTCGTCGACTCATTCACGATTGTCAATCTGATGGGTGGAGACTACGCCGCGAAAGTCGGGAAAGGGGTATTTGACCGAGGTTATCCGCTCGTTCAATTTGCGATTCTTTTCACGACGGCTCTCGGGATGGCGAACGTGCCAAATTTGGTGCGCCATTACCGGGCTGGTCGTGTCGAGGCGACGTCATCCGGACTCAGCTCGATGATCCGTGTGACGACGACAGTCGCCGCAGCGGCGACCATCGGCTTGATGGGTGTCATGCTTCCATTAAACATTGCCTTATTCGAAAATGCCGCTGGGACAATGGCACTCGTTCTGTTGGCGACAAGTACGTTTGCTGCTTCGCTTGCCGTGGCGAGTATGACGTGCCTACAGGCGATTGACCGGGAACGGACGGCCGCTGTCGGTATGATCCTCGCGATCGGTGTCAAACTCGTCAGCAATCTGTGGCTCGTCCCTCCCTATGGCATCGAAGGGGCTGCCCTCGGGACATCCCTTGCCTTTTTAACGATGGCCGCCTTCAATTTCAATCGGCTCGATCAAATCATTCCGCTTGGCATGCTCCGATTTCGACACTATGGGCGTCTCATCAAAACGGTGGCGCCAATGGGGGGTGTCTTGTTCGGTTTGAATGTCATCATAATGAACTGGCTGCCAAATCGTCTCGATGCTCTCGCTTGGCTCGGCTTTATGCTCGTAGTCGGGGCTGGCAGTTATGTCTGGCGGTTATGGAAAGAACAAATCTTGACGATAGACGAGTGGGAAATGATCCCGTTCGGAGGTCGTCTCATCAATCTGCTAGAGAAAAAGGAGAACTGATATGAGTTACGGAATTACGGTCGTCGGCCTCGGGTCCGGCGAACTCGAGCAATTGCCGCTCGGTGTCTATCGTCATTTGAAACAGCAACCTCTCGTTTGGTTGCGTACGAAAGAACATCCGGTCGTTCAAGAGCTGGAGACGGAAGGGGTCCACTTTGAATCGTTCGACTCGATTTACGAGTCGTGCGATACGTTTGAGGAAGTGTATGCCAAAATCGTTGAGACGTTGCTCGACAAGAGTGAGGAGTTGGCCATCACCTATGCTGTACCAGGTCATCCGTTCGTAGCGGAGCGGACCGTCGAACTGCTCGTCGAGCAAGGTGCGGACGTCACGTTTCTCGGCGGTCAGAGCTTTTTGGACGCCATGTTCCAAGCCCTGCGCATCGATCCGATTAACGGCTTCCAATTGCTTGATGCGACCGCGCTCGATGTGGAACGGATTCAAGTGACCCAACATGTGTTGATTGGCCAAGTGTATGATGGGTTCGTGGCCGGAGACGTGAAAGTCCAGTTGATGGAACGTTATCCAGATGAGCACATCGTTAAACTCGTGACGGCCGCCGGGACGAAACGCGAGCGGGTCAGTGAAATCCCGCTCTACGAGATGGACCGCGTGGCAGAAGTCGACAACTTGACGACGCTCTATGTGCCGCCGCTCATGGATGAGACGCATTTGGCGCGCGAGTTTTCGACGTTGAAGCATATTATTGCGACGCTCCGTGAACCGGACGGGTGCCCATGGGATCGGAAGCAGACGCACGAGTCGCTCCGCAAATATTTGCTTGAAGAAGCATATGAGTTGATTGAAGCGATCGATGCGGAAGACGATGATGCGATTGTAGAAGAGCTCGGTGACGTTTTGCTCCAAGTCATGCTCCACGCCCAAATCGGGGCGGACGAAGGCTATTTCGATATCCGGGACGTCATTGGCGCCGTCAGCGAGAAGATGGTCCGCCGTCACCCCCACGTGTTCGGTGACGTGACAGTAAACGATGCCGATGACGTCGTGACGAATTGGAATGCGATTAAACAAGTGGAAAAAGGGGAAAAAAGAAAATCGCAGCTAGATGGTGTCCTCATGACTCAACCCGGGTTGATGCGGGCCGAGCAGTTGCAGAAAAAAGCTGCACAAGTCGGTTTCGAATGGGACGATGTTCAAGGTGCGTTCGAGAAGTTGGAAGAAGAACTCCGCGAGTGGAGAAGTCAGCCGGAAGATGAACGAGAACTTGGCGATGTCCTGTTCTCAATCGTCAACGTGGCGCGCTATTTCAAGTTGAACGCTGAGCAGGCGCTCGAACGGACCAACCAAAAATTTAAGAGACGATTCGAATACATTGAAGCGAACGGCTCCCTCGACGAGATGACGCTCGACGAGATGGATCGGCTCTGGGATGAAGCGAAGGAGAAGGGATTATGAGATTAGACAAGTTTTTGAAAGTATCCCGTTTGATTAAACGGCGCACATTGGCGAAAGAAGTTGCCGACCAAGGCCGAATTCAGTTGAACGGACAAGTGGCGAAAGCGAGCACGGACGTCAAAGTCGGTGACGAGTTGCAAATTCGCTTCGGAAACAAGCTCGTCACGGTTGTCATCGACTCGATTGCCGAGCATGCTCGAAAAGAGGACGCGAAAGAAATGTACCGCTTGCTCAAAGAAGAAAAGGTGAACAGTGGTACGGAAGCGTAAAAAAAAGGTATACTGAACGTAACAGGACAGGAGGAAGGTGATTCGATGAATGGACGTAACCCGATGGAACGCAAACAGCGGATTCGGGCTCTTGATGAACGAAGAGAACAGCTGGAAAAAGAACAGAACCGGCAACGTATCCATCTTCGACGCCGCCTGGCTGCAGCCTCGCTTCTCTTTTTGTTGATGATTGTCTTCATCGGTCAGAGTTACTTCTCGAAAGTCGGATATGTGTCCGAGCAAGAACGGAAACAAAATGAAGCGCAAGTCGAACTTCGGGAAACGAAGGACGAACAGTCAGAACTAAAAGAGCAGGTCGAGCGTTTACAAGACGAAGAATACATCGCCAATCTAGCGCGCAACGAGTTGTTGTTCTCGAAAGATGGCGAGATTATTTTTTACTTCTCACCAGAGGAATAAGTGGGTTCGTTGACCGTTGACGAATCGACTCGTATAATTGTAGGGAATCAATCAAAAAAGGAGTACATTATTTTATGTCAATTGAAGTAGGAAGCAAGGTACAAGGTAAGGTTACAGGGATTACGCATTTCGGAGCGTTCGTAGAGCTTCCAAATGGCAAAACGGGTTTGGTGCACATCAGTGAAGTGGCAGATTCTTACGTCAAAGACATCAATGAGGTTCTAACGGTCGGTCAAGAAGTGACGGTCAAAATCTTGAACGTCGAAAACGATGGCAAAATCGGGTTGTCTATCAAAAAGGCCGTCGATCGTCCTGTCAGTGAACGCCCAGAGCGCCCAGCCGGCGAGCGTTTCTCTCGTGGCCCACGCCCAGGTGGCCCGGGTCAAGGCGGCCCACGCCCAGGTGGTCCAGGACAAGGTGGCCCACGCGGTGGCGGCGGTCCTCGCGGTGGCGGTCCACGTGGTGGCGGCGGACGTCGTGAAGTACGCCGTGAACCAGAAACGTTCGATACGTTGATGAGCAAGTTCTTGAAAGATAGCGACGAGCGCTTGACAACGTTAAAACGTCAAACCGACTCAAAACGCGGTGGACGTGGAGCCAAGCGCGGGTAACCCTTCGTAAACCATCAGCTTCTACTCGTAACAATAAAGACGACGAACCACAGACTGTCACAGTCTGTGGTTTTTTTGTCGTCTATTTTTTTGTTATGAAAAATAACTAAAAAGGGTTGCATTTTTGAAAGGAAGCGAGCACAATAGGGAACATGAAAAAATAGTTATGTTTTATAATTGAAAGGTGAGAGTTGAAATGAATGGATGGAAACTGTGGACAGCAGAATGGCGCAGTATCGGGAAAGATCGACGGGTATGGATTCCGATTCTCGCGGTCACGCTCGTGCCACTCATGTATGCCGGGATGTTTTTATGGGCTTTTTGGGACCCGTATGGACAAATGGAAGACTTGCCGGTGGCACTCGTGAATGAGGACCAGGGTGCAACGTTCGATGGGGAACAACTGACTATCGGTGATGAACTCGTGGAGAAATTAAAGACATCTGATGCGTTCGAATTTGTCGAGACGACAAAACGAGAGGCTGAGTCAGGATTGGACGACCATGACTATTACATGGCGATTGAGATCCCGGCGGATTTCTCGGAAAAAGCGACGACCGCGCTCGATAAAGAGCCGGAGAAGCTCGAACTGAAATACATCGCCAATGAGTCGTATAACTTTTTAGCGGCTCAAATCGGAGGTTCGGCGATGGAACAAGTGAAAGGCGAACTATCGACCGAGGTCGCCAAACAGTACGTCAGCGCGATGCGTGACGGAATTCAAGATGCCGCTTCTGGGCTCGATGACGCCGCAACCGGGGCCGCGAAACTAGCAGACGGTTCGAAGACGGCCGAGAACGGCGCGACCGAGTTGGCCGACGGGACTGCGCTGCTCGCTTCGAAACAACAGGAGTTGGCCGACGGAGCGAGTCAACTGAATAAAGGTGTCGCGCAACTCGAGGCAGGGACGACCGAGTTGGCGAACGGAAGCCGACAAGTACATGATGGCAGTGCCGCCTTATCGGACGGGGCTCGTCAAGTAAATGACGGGGCGTCCGCCCTTCAAGACGGGACGAACCAACTCGTCGAAGGGACAGATACATTCGCTTCGAAGTTGGAGGAATTGCACAGCGGGACGGCTTCTCTCAATCAAGGCGTTCAACAACTCGCGGCCGGGATTCAGCGCTCGAAGGACGGCAGTGTTCAACTAAGCGCCGGTTCGAATGAGTTGGCGGCCGCGATGACAGCGGCGAAAGAAGGCAATGCTGCTCTATTGGCAGGTGAGGCGGAACTCGTGGCCGGAATCGGTCAGATGAAGACGGAGATGTTGGCCAGCCAAGATCAGTTGATCACCCAGCTGGCAGCACTCGCCGAGGCAGGGCAACCTGCTTCACCAGAGATGCTACAGGCAATCGTAGCCCAATTGGCGGAAGGTCAAACAGCGACCGCAGCCGGGTTCGATGAACTGGCAGCGGGAGCGACGCGTGTGAAAGAAGGACAGGCCGCGCTCGGTGACGGATTGACGCAAGCAGAGGCCGGTGCCAATGAACTTGCTTCGGGACTGGTGACGTTACGTGACGGACAAGCCGAGCTCGCAAGCGGGGCACAGGCGTTGGCGGATGGGTCGACACAAGTGGAACAAGGGGCTCAAACGGCCGCTACGAGTTCGAAAGAGCTGGCTGCCGCGAGCAACCGAATAAATGCCGGGGTCGGAGAGTTGAAAGACGGGACGTCCGAACTTGCGACCGGTAGTGACCGTCTGACCGAAGCGACAGGAGCTCTTTCAGAAGGAAGTTCAAAACTCGCGGACGGAGCGAAGAGTGCGGGTGACGGAACGGACACACTTGCGGACGGCGCTGTACGTTTGGCAGAGGGCGGTAAAGACCTTCAGTCAGGTAGCGACCAGCTCGCAGACGGAGTGTCCGAACTTGCGGCTGGCAACAGCAAGTTACGGGACGCGCTCGCCGATGGGGCCGAAGCAGCCGCAATCGACATTCGAGACGATAACGTTGACATGATGGCCGGACCGGTCACAGTCGTCAACGACTCGATTCATAAGGTGCCGAACTACGGAACGGGCTTTGCACCGTATTTCATGTCACTCGGTCTATTCGTCGGGGCGCTCTTGCTCTCGATCGTCTACCCGCTGTACGATCCGGCTGGTAAGCCGAAACGCAGCCTGTCGTGGCTCGTCTCGAAATCGGGTGTCCTACTCGTGGTCGGCTTTGTTCAAGCGCTTGTCTTAGATGTGGCGATGGTCATGCTACTCGGACTTGAAGTCGAGGCACCGCTGCAGTTCTTCGGATTCAGTTGGCTCGTCAGCATCACTTTCTTGTTGATCGTACAACTGCTCGTCACGACACTCGGGAACCCAGGTCGTTTCGTGGCCATCGTCCTATTGATCCTGCAACTGACGACGTCGGCCGGAACGTTCCCGCTCGAACTCATTCCGAGCGCGTTACAACCATTCAACGCCTGGTTGCCGATGACGTATACGGTTGCTGGTTATAAAGAGATTTTGTCAGCGGACGGTTGGAGTTATTTGCAACAAGCTATCGTATATCTAGCGTTTGTATCGGCTATTTGTTTCTTCTTGCTTTGGGGTTATTTCCACATTGCCTGGAAGAAAAAATATCGGCTGACGACGTCAGAAGCGTGATGCACAACGAACTGAAAATCGTGTATAGTGGATAAGACGACACTATACACGATTTTTTTGTAAAAAAACTTTTAAAAAAGAATTGACACTGGCGTGGGTACTGGTTATTATAGAAAATGTGCTTAGGACACAACAATAACATGGCGGTGTAGCTCAGCTGGCTAGAGCGTACGGTTCATACCCGTGAGGTCGTGGGTTCGACTCCCTCCGCCGCTACCATTTTATTTAGGCCCGTTGGTCAAGCGGTTAAGACACCGCCCTTTCACGGCGGTAACACGGGTTCGAATCCCGTACGGGTCACTTACCTAAGCGAAAAGAAGCCATCTCACTCGAGATGGCTTCTTTTGTTATATCAAGGAGGGCGACGGATGACGAAAGTATTGATTGCTGTGTCAGGTGGAGTCGATTCGGTCGTCTTGTTAGACCGTGCTGTCCAGAGCGGTCTTGAGATCGGGGTGGTCCATGTCCATCACGGATTGCGTCTCGAGTCGGATGAAGAGTATGAATTTGTGCGACGTCTGGCCGACTCGTACGACGTGCCGTTTCATGGCAAACGGCTCGCTTTCCCGAACGGTGGTTCACAAGCTGCTTACCGGACAGCACGTTATGCATTCTTTGAAGAAGTCATGCGTACGTTCGGATATACACAACTGATGACGGCTCATCATGCGGACGACCAACTCGAGACGGTTCTCATTCAACTACACCGTAACGTCGTCGAAGTAACAGGAATTCCCGAGTGTCGTCCGTTCGCAGGAGGGGAGCTCGTCCGCCCGCTCCTATCGGAAACGAAACGAGAACTGATTGTCTACGCCAATCGACATCGTCTCGAATGGCGAGAAGATGCGAGCAATGCCGAAGCGGATTACTTACGAAACAAGCTGCGGCATCAGCTCGTCCCGCAACTCCTCGCCGCTCGACCGGATCTCGTTTACGTCGTGAGCGAGACGGCAAGGCGTCAGCGCGAACTATGGGACGCTCGTTATCGACGGATGGAGATGTGGATGGATACCTCAGTTCATTTTGAGATGAAAGCGTTTCATGTGAAACTAGACGACGTGCTCGGTTTAGATCGGTTTGAGCGACACGTCGTGGGGCGATTGCTCTCTACTCGATATGGGGTAGAGGTAGGAGAAGCGATGGAACGTCTTCTTGAGAATCCACGAGGGTCAGGACACTTTGATTTAGAAGGTCCGTGGCAACTTTGGAAACAAGGTGGAAACTTGTCATTGCAGACAACCGATCGACCGCTGCCTCTCCCGACTGAACTAGTGGTGACGACGTTCCCAGCATGCGTAACGTTCGGTGAGAGTCGATTTTCACTTGAAATCGTCGAAGAGGCACATGGCATCCCGCTCGAGGCGATCGAGTTGCCGTTGATCATCCGTTCTGTCGAGGCTGGAGACGCAATGAAACTGTCCGTCGGGACGAAAAAAGTCGCCCGCATCTTCATTGACGCGAAGATTCCGCGAGAAAAACGGCCTTTTGTCCCATTGGTAGTTGACGCAACGGGACGGATTATCGCTATAGTAGGGGTAAGAGTTTCCGATTTTCCGGATAAGTCGGGTGCGATGTGCCCACGATTAATGGTAAAATGATGATTGTGTCGGATAAGAAAGAGGAGGATTTTAAGATGTCATTAATGAACGATATGGAGAAAGTACTGATTTCAAGCGAAGAGATTCAAGGTAAAGTGAAAGAACTCGCTACAACACTTAGCGAAGAATATAAAGAAGAGTTCCCACTCCTCGTCTGCGTGTTAAAAGGTGCGATGCCATTCATGTCAGACCTCGTCAAAGAAATGGACATCCATTTAGAAATGGATTTCATGGACGTGTCGACGTACCATGGCGGAACGTCATCGACGGGTGAAGTTAAAATTGAGAAAGATTTAAATACATCTGTAGAAGGACGCGACATCTTGATTGTAGAAGATATCATTGATAGTGGACTCACGCTCGGCTATCTCGTCGACTTGCTCAAGTACCGCAAAGCCAAATCGGTTAAAATCGTGACGCTTCTCGATAAACCGACGGGCCGCAAGAACGGATTGTCGGCAGATTATAGCGGTTTCGTTATTCCGCACGAGTTTGTTGTCGGCTATGGTCTCGATTACGAAGAGAAATATCGTAACCTTCCGTACGTCGGTGTGCTCAAGCCGAGCATTTACGGGGGCTAACGTTTTTCTTTTGAAAATGCGTCGTGTTAAGATAAAAGAAATACCCAAAGTATACACATATACTGAATGGGCGAGAACATCGTTTCTCGGAATAGGAGGCAGAGAATGAATCGTGCAGTGAAAAACACCTTAGTTTTCGGTGTGATTTTCCTAGCCTTGATCTTGTTCCTTCAATATTTACAAAACCCGAATAGCCAGAGCGAGACGCTTACGTATTCGAAGTTCTTGGAATATGTGGAAGAAGGTCGGATTGAAACGGCAACCGTACAAGAAATTCCGGGAGCCATCTCAATTACAGGAGATCTAACAGGAGACGAAGATCAGCGTTTTGAAACGAATATCCCGGCCAACGAGGCCGAATACGCCGAAGTGCTCTCGTCACTTCGCGCGGATACCGACATCCAAATCGAAGAAGCAGAGTCGAGTGGTAGCTGGTTCAGCATCGTATTCGCGATCTTACCGTTCATCATCATCTTCATCTTATTCTTCTTCTTGCTCAACCAAGCCCAAGGTGGCGGTGGTGGTGGTCGTGTGATGAACTTCGGGAAATCGAAGGCGAAATTATACGATCAAGAGAAGCGCCGTGTGACGTTTGAAGACGTTGCCGGAGCGGATGAAGAGAAGCAAGAGCTCATCGAAGTCGTTGAATTCTTGAAAGACCCACGTAAGTTCTCGAAACTCGGGGCACGGATTCCGAAAGGTGTCTTGCTTGTCGGTCCTCCGGGAACAGGTAAAACATTGCTCGCTCGTGCAGCTGCAGGAGAAGCCGGTGTACCGTTCTTCTCAATCTCAGGTTCTGACTTCGTCGAAATGTTCGTCGGTGTCGGGGCGTCACGTGTACGTGACTTGTTCGAGAATGCGAAAAAGAACGCACCGTGTATCATCTTTATCGATGAAATCGATGCGGTCGGACGTCAACGTGGCGCCGGCCTCGGTGGTGGCCATGACGAGCGTGAACAAACGCTTAACCAACTTCTTGTCGAGATGGATGGATTCAGTGACAACGAAGGCATCATCATGATTGCCGCGACGAACCGTCCGGATATTCTTGACCCGGCCCTTCTTCGCCCAGGCCGTTTTGACCGTCAAATCACGGTTGATCGTCCGGATGTGAAAGGCCGTGAAGCGGTACTCAAAGTTCACGCCCGCAACAAGCCACTTGACTCGACAGTCGACTTGAAGTCGATTGCGCAGCGGACACCTGGATTCTCAGGTGCTGACCTTGAAAACTTATTGAACGAAGCAGCGCTCGTCGCAGCCCGGTCTGACCGTTCAGCGGTATCAGTCGTGGATGTTGAGGAAGCGATTGACCGCGTCATCGCCGGTCCTTCTAAGAAGAGCCGTGTCATCTCGGAGAAAGAACGACAAATCGTCGCCTATCATGAAGCGGGTCATACGATTATCGGGATTGAACTTGAGAATGCAGATGAAGTGCATAAAGTGACGATCGTTCCTCGCGGTAACGCAGGCGGCTATGTCGTCATGCTTCCAAAAGAAGATCGCTACTTCATGACGAAACCTGAGCTTGAAGATAAAATCGTCGGTCTCCTCGGGGGCCGCGTGGCGGAAGACGTCATCTTCGGTGAAGTGTCAACAGGAGCAAGTAATGACTTCCAACGTGCGACTGGTATCGCCCGGAAGATGGTCATGGATTACGGGATGAGCGATAAGCTCGGGCCGCTCCAACTTGGGTCGAACCATGGTGGACAAGTCTTCCTCGGCCGTGACTTCCAAACGGAACAGAACTACTCGGATGCGATTGCACAAGACATCGACCTCGAGATTCGTGATATCATCAACCGTTGTTACGCCAAAGCGAAACAAATATTGACGGATCGTAAAGACGATCTTGAGCTCGTCGCGAAGACGTTGCTCGAAGTCGAGACGCTCGATTCGAAACAGATTCGTCACTTGATCAAGACGCGCGAATACCTTCCGCACGAACCGGAAGAGCCGTCTGAACCATCGAAAGATGATGCAAGCGACGAAGCGAAGAAAGATGAGGCGGCCGTCAAGCACGGACAAGTCATCGATCAGCCTGGAGTCGTTCAAGAAGCGAAGCCGGACGTTGTCCCTGAAGGTGATAAGCCGGAAGCGACGCCGACGGAACGCCCGAACAACGAATCACGCTAAGTGTAAGAGACGAATGCCCTAAACAAGGCATTCGTCTTTTTTCGTGTTATAATTCGAGCGAACTGTAATTGACAACAAAGTGAGGAACGCTATCATGATTTTAGTGATTGATGTTGGGAATACAAATATTGTCCTTGGGATGTATGACGGCGAGACGCTCGTCCATCATTGGCGCATCTCGACCGACCGCACGAAAACGACCGATGAATACGGCATGCTCGTGAAATCGCTGTTCGATCATTCGAACGTTTCGTTCGATCAGATTGACGGCGTGATTCTATCTTCGGTCGTCCCACCGGTCATCTTTCCGCTCGAGCAGATGTCGCAACGTTATTTCAACGTCCGGCCAATCGTCGTCGGTCCCGGCGTGAAAACCGGTCTCGACATTCATGTCGACAATCCGCGCGAAGTCGGAGCGGACCGCATCGTTAACGCGGTCGCTGGAATCGCCAAGTATGATGGACCGCTCATCATCGTCGATTTCGGTACGGCGACGACATACTGCTATATCGATGAGAATCGCCGCTATCACGGAGGAATTATCTCGCCGGGGATCATGATCTCGGTCGAGGCGCTCTACCAACGGGCGGCTAAATTACCTCGTATCGAGCTCGCGACGCCACCTACGGTCGTTGGGAAAAATACAATTCAAGCGATGCAGTCCGGGACGTATTACGGCTATGTCGCACAAGTCGATGGCATTGTCGGCCGCATGAAGCGTGAAGTCGGAGAAGCGACCGTGATTGCCACAGGCGGTCTCGCACGTTTGATTAGCGAGCATGCCGAGACGATTGATGTCGTCGATTCATTTTTAACGCTCGATGGGCTTCGTCTCATCTATGAGCGCAACCAGAAATAAACTTAAAGGAGTTACTCAATATGATTCAACCAGAACAACAAGCATTACTTGACCAAATGAAAGCCGATTACCTCGTCCGTGCCCTCGGGTTCAACGGGGAAGTCCGCGCGTTTGCCGTCCGGACGACGAAAACGATCTTTGAAACGCAACTCCGTCACCAGACGACACCGGTCGCTTCAGCAGCGCTCGGGCGCACGATGACGATCGGGACGATGATCGGTGCGATGCAAAAAGGCGCCGCTCGCGTGACGCTCAAAGTCGAAGGCGATGGACCAATCGGGAAAATCATCGTCGATGCTGATACGGCGGGAGACGTGCGCGGTTACGTATCACATCCTCGTGTCGAAGGCGGCACGTTCGTGAATGATCACGGTTTGACGAAGCTAAAAGTTGGCGAAGCCGTCGGACGCGGGACGATTTCGGTGATTAAAGACCTCGGTTTAAAAGATTTTGTCGGCGGCTCGTCTGAGATTCAAACGGGTGAGATTAGCGAAGACTTCACGTACTACTTCGCGACGTCAGAACAAGTGCCGTCAGTCGTCGGTGCGGGTGTGCTCGTCCTCCCGGAAGATGAATCGATTCTTGCGGCCGGTGGCATTATCGTTCAATTGATGCCGGATGCGTCAGAAGAGACGATTCAAGCGCTTGAGCAGGCGCTCAAAACGTTCCCGCCAGTGTCGGTGCTCATCGGAGAAGAGAAGACACCGGAAGAGATGCTCCATATGCTCCTTGGCGACAGCCTCGAAGTGTTGGATCAAAAGCCGGTCCAATTCAATTGCACATGTGGTCGCGACCGTATGGAAAGCGCGATTATCGGGCTCGGTGCCGAAGAGATTCGTCACATGATTGAAGAGGATGGCGGCGCTGAAGCGGTTTGTCACTTCTGTGGCGAGAAATACCACTTCTCGGCGGAACAATTAGAAACGATGAAACAACAAGCACGCTGACCGCTTTGCTCCAAATTGCATATTTTGAATCTGATAGGGTATGATTACAATATCGGAATAGTCGGAATTATGGAGGAGGAAATAAAATGCGTATCGTAGATTCAGTAACAGACTTGATTGGAAAGACACCGATTGTGAAGTTGAATGGATTGACTGGCGCTGAAGATGCCACGGTTTACTTAAAATTGGAGTATATGAACCCGGGCTCTAGCGTAAAAGACCGGATTGCGCTCGCTATGATTGAAGCGGCGGAACGAGAAGGGGTCTTGAAACCAGGAGATACGATTATCGAACCGACCAGTGGGAACACGGGAATCGGTCTCGCCATGGTCAGTGCGGCCAAAGGCTATAAAGCGATTTTGGTCATGCCGGAAACGATGAGCATGGAACGTCGCAATTTGCTTCGTGGCTACGGCGCCGAACTTATTTTGACGCCGGGTCCTGAAGGGATGGGCGGAGCGATTCGCCGTGCGACGGAAGAGGCTGAACAAAACGGTTATTTCCTCCCGCAGCAGTTTAACAATGAAGCCAACCCGAACGTGCACGAGATGACGACGGGACCTGAAATCGTCGACGCGTTCGATGCGTCAGGCCTTCAAGTCGATGCGTTCATCGCCGGCGTCGGGACAGGCGGAACAATCACGGGAGCGGGTAAAGTGTTGAAAGCCCACTATCCGAACGTTCAAATCTTAGCGGTCGAACCGGTCGATTCACCGGTCTTGTCGGGTGGTAAACCAGGCCCGCATAAAATCCAAGGGATCGGGGCCGGGTTCATCCCGTCGATTCTCGATACGGAGATTTATGAAGGTGTCCTTCAAATCACGACCGATCAGGCGTTCGAATACGCACGTCTTGCGGCCAAAACGAACGGCGTGCTCGGAGGCATCTCATCTGGGGCGGCGATCGCAGCCGCTGTCGATACGGCGAAACGTCTCGGTAAAGGAAAAAACGTGTTGGCGATTATCCCGTCAAACGGAGAACGCTACCTCAGCACACCGCTCTATCAATTCGATGAAGAATCAGATAGCGTACGCTCGTAAACAAACGGCAGTTACCGGGAGACAACTTCTTTCGGTAACTGCCTTTTCTTGTGTACAATTAAAGGCATGAATCAGTGGAACGGGGGAATGTGGCGTGAGACAAACAGCGTTCAAAACCATGCGCATGACAAAAGAGAAGATGTACGACACGTATATGACATTAACTGAAGGGAAGAAGCACTATGCGTGGTTAGAGAGCGGACGCGCCGGCCGCTATACGATGGCCGGGATTGAGCCGTTCGCTTCGCTTCACGTGAAAGATGGGATCGGAACGCTCGAGACATCAGAGGCGACGGAAACACTTTACGGTGCCCCGCTCGACATCGTCGAAACAATTCGGACCCGGTACGCCACCGAGCGGCCAGCAGGTGCTCCCCCATTTTTCGGCGGGATGATCGGTTATGTGAGCTATGATGTAGCCCGTACCCTCGAACGTTTACCACGGCAAGCGGAAGACGATTTGGCAACACCGGACGTCTCGTTCTTGTTGTTCGATGAAGTAGCGGTCTTCGATGAAGAAGAATCGCTTTTATACGTGATGGTCACGGCCGATGAGCAAGCGGAGGCGAAGCTCGAGCGCTTTGCCGCCCTCTGGCGAACAGAAACACATTATGCGTTTCCGCCGCTTACGAGTGGAACGGTCGAGCGATCCCGTTCGCTGTCACAGGATGAATTCGTTGCGGCCGTGCAAAAGATTCAAGACTACATCGTCGAGGGCGATGTGTTCCAAGTGAACTTGAGCGTCCGGCAGTCGGAACCGCTTGTCGCACACCCGCGTCACATCTACGACACGCTCCGGAAAGTGAACCCTTCACCGTATATGGGTTATTTCGTTGACGACTCGCTCACGATGGTGTCGGCTTCACCAGAACTGTTGATTGAAAAACATGGCGCCGCCATCTCGACCCGCCCGATCGCCGGAACGAGACCGCGAGGCCGGGATGAGGCAGAGGATCTGGAACTGGCTCGGACGCTGCTCGACAATGAGAAAGAGCGGGCCGAACATGTCATGCTCGTCGACCTGGAACGAAACGACTTGGGCAAAGTCGCGGCTTACGGGACAGTGCATGTCGATGAACTGATGGTCATCGAGAAGTACTCGCACGTCCAACATATCGTCTCGAACGTGCGCGGTCTGATGCGGGACGGCGTATCGGGAGCCGAAGCACTCGGCGCGATGTTCCCGGGCGGCACCATCACCGGGGCGCCGAAAATCCGGACGATGGAAATCATCGAGGAACTCGAACCGGTCCGGCGTGGGATTTACACCGGCTCATACGGCTGGCTTAGTTGGGATGATGACCTCGTGTTCAACATCACGATTCGGACGATGGTCGTGAAGGACGGAATCGCCCATGTTCAGGCTGGTGCCGGGATTGTGATTGATTCGGATCCTGAAGCGGAGTACGCCGAATCACTTTCCAAGGCGAAAGCGCTATGGACGGCGAAAGAAATGACGGAGGCGACAGTATGATTTTACTCATCGATAACTATGACTCGTTCACATACAATTTAGTTCAATACTTTGGGGAGCTCGGTGAACAACTCGTCGTCCGTCGTAACGATGACATCACGATCGAGGAAATTGAAGCGCTCGCCCCAAGTTATCTCGTCATTTCGCCTGGTCCGTGCACACCGAGTGAGGCGGGTATCAGCATCGACGCGATTCAGGCGTTTGCCGGTCGCATCCCAATTCTTGGCGTCTGTCTCGGACATCAAGCGATTGCTCAAGCGCTCGGCGGGAAAGTCGTCCATGCCGAGCGGCTCATGCATGGCAAGACGTCAGCGATTCAACATGACGGAAACACGCTGTTTAACGGCATCCCGCAACAGACAATCGTGACACGCTACCATTCGCTCGCGGTCGAACGAGATGCGTTACCGCCGTGCTTGAAAGTCACGGCCGAGACGAGCCTGGGAGAAATTATGGCACTCCGGCATGAAACGTTACCGATTGAAGGGGTCCAGTTTCATCCAGAAGCGATTTTGACAGAACACGGCAAAGACATGATTCGTAATTTCGTCGAGGTGTATCGTCATGTGGCTTTGGCATAACGGCGAACTGCGGGGCAGCTCTGAAGTAACGATTCCGGTGGAAGATCACGGATTTTTATATGGGATGGGCCTATTCGAGACGTTTCGAACGTTCAATGGCACCCCGTTCTTGTTTGGCCTTCACTGGGAACGTCTCGAAAAGAGCTTAGCGGAACTATGGATTGATTTACCGTATACGAAACAAGAGATGGAGCAGGCGATTCAAGACGTCGTTCGTCAAAACGGGACCCCGAACCTGTATGTGCGCTTGAACGTGTCCGCGGGGGTGGCGCCACTTGGACTCTACGACGGACGCTACACTCGTCCAAACGTGACACTGCTCGTCAAGCCGTTACCGGAATCGATCCAGCCCACGGAAAAACGGCTGGAAGCCATCCCGTTTCCAAGAAGTCGGCCCGAAGCGGCATTCCGCTTAAAATCCCATCATTATATGAACAATATATTAGGGAAGCGCATGCTTGTTGATCGGGAGGCGGAAGGACTGTTCGCCGATGACTCAGGACATGTCGTAGAAGGGCTTGTCTCGAATATCTTCTGGGTCGAAGCTGACCAACTTTGGACGACGCCGCTCGCGACGGGACCTCTGGCTGGGGTCACGCGACGTTGGGTGATGGATACGTTTGATGTGAAGGAACGTGATGTGACGTTTGCGGAACTTACACAGGCAGACGAGATTTGGTTGACCAATTCGGTTCAACAGATTGCTCCGGTCACAGACTATGCCGGGAACAGCTATCCAGGAAAAGACGGGGCAAAATTTAAAGCATGTTGGTCTGTCTTGTTGCATGCGATTGAAAGGGAAGAAACGCGATGACAAAAATCATGGGAATTTTAAATGTGACACCGGATTCGTTTTCGGACGGAGGACGGTATACGGCGCTCGAACAGGCGGTCGCTCACGCCAAGCAACTCGTTCAAGACGGAGCGGACGCGATTGATATCGGCGGGGAATCGACACGGCCGGGAGCCCGGTTCGTCTCGGCGGAAGAAGAAATCGAGCGAGTCGTTCCTGTCATTCGTCAACTGAAGCAAGAGCTCGACGTGCTCATCTCGATCGATACGTACAAACCGGTGGTGGCAAAGGCGGCATTAGAAGCCGGGGCCGATATCATCAATGACGTCTGGGGCTCGAAGTGGGGCGATCAATCGATGGCACAAGTGGCACGGGCGTTTAACGTTCCCATCATCTTGATGCACAATCGCGACAATCGAAATTATGGCCATTTCATTGAGGAGGTCGTCGGTGACTTGTACGAATCGATTGAAATCGCCCAAGCGGCCGGTGTGCCGGATGAGATGATTTGGTTAGACCCGGGAATCGGCTTTGCGAAAGACTATGCGCAAAACATGGAGTTGATGAATCGACTCGACGTGATCACGAACCTCGGTTATCCGGTGTTACTCGGAACGTCGCGGAAATCATTTATCGGGCAAGCGCTTGATTTACCGACCGAAGAACGACTGGAAGGGACACTGGCGACGACGTGTCTAGGCATCATGAAAGGCTGTGCGTGGATTCGGGTCCATGACGTACGAGAGAATAAACGAGCGTCACTCATGATGGACGCGATGCTGGGAGGCGGACAAATTGGATAAGATGTTTGTGAATGGGATGCGTTTCTATGGCTATCACGGTGTGTTTGAAGAAGAGAATCGACTCGGTCAACGGTTTAACATCGATTTGATGTGTGAGTTGGATTTGGCGCCGGCGGGACAATCGGATGATTTATCAGACGGGGTCAGCTACGCCGGTCTCTATCAATTGACGGAAGACATCGTCACCGGGGAGCCAGTCAATCTACTTGAGGCGCTGGGCGAGCGCATCACGACGGCTGTTTTGGCCCACAGCGACAAGATTCAAAGCGTCACCGTCAAAGTGATTAAGCCGGACCCGCCCATCCCGGGTCATTATGACTCAGTCGCAATTGAGATGACACGGAGACGGAACGTATGATGTACGTAGCGCTGGGCTCGAACATTGGGGAGCGTGCCAACTATCTGGCAGAAGCGATTCAAGCGATGGCGGTAAACGGTCTTCAGGTGACGAAAGAGTCATCCGTATATGAGACGGCACCGGTCGGATACACAGATCAGCCATCCTTCTATAATATGGTCGTCGAAGTCGAGCCGTCCCTTTCTGCGGAAGCAGCCTTGCTTCAACTCCAACAGATTGAACGGGACCTAGGGAGAGAACGACTATTCAAGAATGGACCGCGTACAATCGACCTTGACATCTTGGTCTATAACAGCGAAGATATACAATCGAAGCAGTTAACTGTTCCGCATCCACGGATGCATGAACGCGCTTTTGTCCTTGCCCCGTTCGCGGAGATTGCTCCGGCGGTCGAGGTAAAGGGAATGACGGTGCGGGCGTTGCTAGAAGCCCTTCCTGCGTCGGAACGACAAGATGTCTTCCGTCTCGGGCCGTTACAATCATTGGTCAGCTCGGTTTAACGTTAGCAAAGGAAGTGGAGAAGTGTCAGGGTTCAAAATTGGTAACATCGATATAAAGAACCGCGCCGTCCTTGCCCCGATGGCCGGAGTGACAAACCCTGCGTTTCGTCTGATCGCTAAAGAATTTGGCGCGGGACTCGTCTGTGCTGAAATGGTCAGCGATAAAGGGATTTTATTGGAGAACGCAAGAACGCTCCGGATGCTGTACGTCGATGAACGGGAAAAGCCGCTCAGCCTTCAGATTTTTGGCGGTTCGAAAGACACACTCGTCAGAGCGGCCCAGTACGTGGATCAAAACACGAATGCGGACATCATCGATATCAATATGGGTTGCCCAGTCCCGAAAGTCACGAAGTGTGAGGCGGGTGCCAAATGGTTGCTTGACCCGGACAAAGTTTACGAGATGGTGAACGCCGTGTCGCAAGCGGTGGATAAGCCGGTCACGGTCAAAATGCGCCTCGGTTGGGACGAAGACCATATTTATATTCTCGACAATGTTCGGGCGGCTCAATCTGGAGGAGCGGCGGCGATTGCGATTCATGGTCGTACGCGGTCTCAACAATATGAAGGAACTGCAAACTGGGATTGGATTGGCGAAGCCAAGAAGATTGCGACGGTTCCGATTATCGGTAACGGCGATATCTCGACACCTCAAGAAGCAAAACATGCGATTGATCACTACGGTGTCGATGCCGTCATGATCGGGCGGGCAGCACTTGGTAACCCATGGATGCTGTATCAAACGGTGCAGTATTTGGAGACGGGTGAACTTCCGCCAGAACCAGCGGCGCGTGAAAAAATCGACATCTGTATGTTGCACCTCGATCGATTGATTGCCATCAAAGGAGAAGTGACGGCCGTTCGCGAGATGCGTCAACATGCGGCGTGGTACTTGAAAGGGTTGAAAGGCAGCGGCCCGGTTCGGAAGCAAATCAACGAAACGGAATCGCGAGATGCTTTTGGCATCGTGTTGTATCATTTTGTGGAACAGCTCGAGCGACAAATGCAAGAAGTGTGAACTAGTGAAAAAAATTGATTTGTGGTAAGCTTGTTTGGCGAAAAAGTGAACCACACAAGCAAACGGTTTAGGCTGTGCTGTTGGCCGTGAGGCTGACAGTTTTTTATTAGACATCCCCAATACGTATAGAGGAGTGAATGGAGTAGTGAGTCACGAGTTGGAAATGAATGACCAAATGCAGGTTCGGTTTGAAAAAATGACCGAGATGCGTGAACAAGGGCTTGACCCGTTCGGACGTCGGTTCGAACGTTCTGCCCACGCCGGTGAATTACATGAACAATATGAGGCGATTGAAAAAGAAGCCTTGGCCGAACAAGACGTCGAAGTGACGCTTGCCGGACGAATCATGACGAAACGTGGAAAAGGGAAAGTCTTCTTTGCCCACATCCAAGACGTCACAGGACAAATCCAAATTTACGTTCGTAAAAATGACGTAGGTGACGAACCGTTCGATTTATTCAAATCATCTGACCTTGGTGACATCGTCGGTGTGAAAGGGAAGTTGTTCAAGACGAACGTCGGCGAATTGTCGATTCATGTTGAAGAGTTTGAACTCTTAACAAAAGCACTTCGTCCGCTTCCTGATAAATATCATGGTTTAAAAGATGTGGAGCAACGCTATCGCCAGCGCTACTTGGATTTGATTACGAATAACGATTCGCGTCAAACGTTTATTCTGCGTAGCCGCATCATCTCGGAAATTCGGAATTTCTTGAACCATCGCGGTTACTTGGAAGTCGAAACGCCGATGTTGCATACAATCGCAGGTGGAGCGGCGGCCCGTCCGTTCTTGACGCACCATAATGCACTTGATATGGAATTATATATGCGAATCGCCATCGAGCTTCATTTGAAGCGCTTGATTGTCGGTGGTCTCGAGCGCGTGTATGAGATTGGCCGTGTCTTCCGTAATGAGGGGATCTCAACACGTCATAACCCAGAGTTCACGATGATTGAATTGTATGAAGCGTATGCGGACTATAATGACATCATGGATTTGACGGAAGAACTCGTAGCTCACGTAGCCCAAGAAGTTCTTGGCACGACGGACGTTCAATATGGAGAAGATACGATTCATTTGGCTGTCGGTTGGAAACGTGCGCACATGGTCGACTTGGTTAAAGAAGAAACAGGCGTCGATTTCTGGCAACAGATGTCTGATGAAGATGCACGTGCACTTGCAAAAGAGCACGGTGTCGAGATTCAAGACCATATGACGTTCGGTCACATCGTCAATGAATTCTTTGAGCAGAAAGTCGAAGAAACATTGTTACAACCGACGTTTGTCACAGGTCACCCTGTCGAAGTATCGCCATTGGCGAAAAAGAACGATACAGATCCACGCTTCACGGATCGATTCGAATTGTTCATCGTTCGTCGTGAACATGCGAACGCCTTCACGGAATTGAATGATCCGATTGATCAGCGTGAGCGTTTCGAAGCTCAACTTCTTGAGAAAGAAGCAGGGAATGACGAAGCCCATGAATTGGACAACGATTTCCTTGAGGCGCTCGAATACGGAATGCCACCAACGGGCGGTCTTGGAATCGGAATCGATCGCCTCGTCATGTTGTTGACGAATGCACCATCGATTCGTGATGTTCTATTGTTCCCGACGATGAGACACCAACAGTAAAGAATCGTTTTAACCTCTCGCTCTTACGAGCGAGAGGTTTTTCTATGGAGAATGTTGCCGATTTAAAGAGGCTAAAAACTTTTTTAGAAAAACTTTTGCAAAAAGTCTTGCGTTCTATTTAGGGATGCGGTAAAGTAATAAACGTTGCCGCTGATGGCAGCGGAAAAGAATAAAAAAAGTGGTTGACAACTGTGTCGATGACTTGTATTATTTTAAGAGTCGCCAATGAGCGATAGACGAACTTTGAAAACTGAACGATGAGGCAAAAATAAGTTTTACAATTTTTGAATGAAGCGCAAGCTTCGTCATTTTTAAAGAGCTAT
>NZ_JACSLL010000019.1:0-37729 GCF_018618135.1 Exiguobacterium sp. s28
GTCTTCAGTTTTGAGAGAACGATCTCTCTTGTCTGGTGGCGATGGCGAAGTGGTCACACCCGTTCCCATGCCGAACACGGAAGTTAAGCACTTCAGCGCCGAAAGTAGTTGGGGGTCTCCCCCTGTGAGGATAGGACGTCGCCAGGCAAACGGTGGTTCTGGAGCATTCGCTCAAGGGCCGCCGCTTTTTTTATTTATATCGCGATTCAAATGAAAGAGAGGAAGAACAGATGGCCAAAAAAATCAAAGTATACGTCGAGCCAAACGAGACAATCGATGAGTGTTTAAATCGAATTGCTCAAATGGGGTATCGCCCGGTACGTAGGATTGAGAAGCCTGTCTTTGAACAAACGGGAACCAAAGACGAACCTGTACATTCCCATCAGTCGATTTTATTTGAGTGCGTTGCTCTCAAACCATAATGCCAAACCGTCACGAATGAGTGGCGGTTTTTTTGTGTTTTAATGAACCTAAAGACGAACGATAAATATTCAGACAATTAAATTGTTCGCCGTTTGTTGACATGTTTTGAATGAACAAGGTACGATAGGCGTGTGAGTTAAGAACAAATTAAATAGTGCTCCATATAATCGCGAGGAAATGGCTCGCAAGTTTCTACCTGATCGCCGACTCTGATCAGACTATGGGGTATAGTCGACATTTTTTTGTCGTGGTCTATACCCTAAACTGGTTATTCGGTTTAGGGATTTCTTTTTTTAAGGGGGACATTTAAGTGAAGGCAACAGTAGGTGTGATCATGGGTAGTTCTTCCGATTGGGAAACAATGAGCCATGCTTGTGAGATCCTTGAAGAGTTGAGTATTCCATATGAAAAACAAGTTGTCTCGGCGCATCGGACGCCGGACTTAATGTTCGACTACGCTGAGGAAGCTCGGGCAAGGGGCATACAGGTCATTATCGCAGGAGCGGGAGGCGCAGCTCACTTACCAGGTATGGTCGCTGCAAAGACCACATTACCCGTCATCGGGGTACCAGTACAATCGAAGGCGTTAAACGGACTTGATTCATTGCTCTCGATTGTTCAAATGCCTACAGGTGTACCGGTCGCAACAGTCGCCATCGGTCGAGCTGGGGCGATGAACGCAGGTCTTCTCGCGGCGCAAATCTTGAGCCTCCAATCTTCTGAATTGATTGAACGTCTCGAGGTTTACCGCCAAGTGAAACGAGATATGGCACTCAAAGCGACAGAGGAGCTGATTTGATGAGAATCGGAATTTTAGGCGGAGGCCAGCTAGGTCGGATGATGTCACTCAGCGCGAGTGCTATGGGATACGAAACGCTAAGTCTTGATCCAAACCCAAACGCACCGGCCGCTCAAGTCGCGCCAAGCATCGTGGCTACATTTGACGACGTAACAGCAGCTCGCGAACTCGCTCAGCGTTCAGACGTCATCACATATGAATTCGAAAATATCGATACAGCGATGATTGAGGCTATCGCTGACAAGTGTCCGCAAGGGATGGATGTCTTAAAGGCGACACAGCATCGGCTCTATGAGAAGCAAATGATTGAAGGTGCGGGCCTTCACGTCGCTCCATATGTTCCAGTTCGTTCCCTCCGAGACGTCACTCGAGCAAGAGACGTGTTAGGCCTCCCATTCGTCATCAAGACGTGCCGATTCGGATATGACGGAAAAGGTCAAACGGTCTTGCGGACGGAGCAAGATGTTCGCACATTTACGGATCAGTTCGAAGAGACGGAGTACGTGGCCGAAGCTTGGCTGCCTTTTAAAAAAGAAATTTCGGTCATCGTAACGAGAGGGGCTCACGCGACGACAACGTTCCCGATCAGCGAGAACATTCATCATCAAAATATTTTACACTTATCGATAGTGCCAGCCCGAGTAGAACAAGACATTTTGGAAGAGGCTCGGCATTTGGCCCTTCAACTCGCTGACCACATCGGATTGATTGGAACGCTTGCGGTTGAACTGTTCATCATGGAAGATGGTTCCTTGTATGTGAATGAACTTGCTCCCCGTCCCCACAATTCAGGGCATTACACGATTGACGCCTGTGAGACGTCCCAGTTCGAGCAACATGTACGGGCAATCACTGGTATGAAGCTCGGTCGTACGACACTCCACACCCCGGTCGTGATGGTTAACCTGTTAGGCGAACATATGAATGAGCTGAATCCGCAAACGTTACCGTCGAATGTTAAACTACATTTGTATGGAAAAGAAGAAGCGAAGACTGGTCGGAAGATGGGGCACTTGAACGTGCTCGCCGATTCCGTCGAAGAAGCGCTTCAGACCATCGAACAATTGGCAATCTGGAAGGAGACCGTTTTATGATTTCACGTTATACCCGTCCCGAGATGGCGGCGATTTGGACAGACCAAAACAAATTTGAGGCATGGCTTCAAGTAGAACTTTACGCATGTGAGGCGTGGAGCGAGCTAGGCGTCATTCCAAAAGAAGATGTCGCGGTCCTGTGGGACAAAGCATCGTTTGATGTCGAACGCATCTTGGAGATCGAGCAAGAGACGCGCCATGACGTTATCGCCTTCACGCGTGCCGTCTCAGAGACGCTTGGAGAAGAGAAGAAGTGGGTGCATTACGGACTGACTTCGACAGACGTCGTCGATACGGCCTTATCGTACTTGATTAAGCAAGCAAACGATATTTTAGAAGCTGACATCGACCGCTTCATCGAGATCCTCGCTGAGAAAGCGAAAGCACATAAGTATGACATCATGATGGGCCGTACACACGGTGTTCACGCAGAACCGACGACGTTCGGATTGAAACTCGCCCTTTGGTACGAAGAAATGAAGCGCAACAAGAAGCGGTTCATGGCAGCCCGTGAGACGATTGAGTTCGGCAAGATGAGTGGTGCGGTCGGCACGTTCGCAAACATCGATCCGTTCATCGAGTCGTATGTATGTGACAAATTAGGGATTCAAGCGGCACCGATTTCGACACAGACGTTACAACGTGACCGTCACGCCGAATACATGTCGACACTCGCATTGATTGCCACATCAATCGAGAAGATGGCGACAGAGATTCGCGGCCTCCAAAAGACAGAGACACGTGAGGTCGAAGAATTCTTCGCCAAAGGACAAAAAGGGTCGTCAGCGATGCCGCATAAACGCAACCCAATCGGTTCAGAGAACATGACCGGCCTGGCCCGTGTCATTCGCGGTCATATGGTGACGGCGTATGAGAACGTTCCCCTCTGGCATGAACGTGACATCTCACACTCATCAGCAGAACGGATCATTCTTCCGGATGCGACGAGTCTCCTCAACTACATGTTGAACCGCTTTGGCAATATCGTGAAGAACTTGACGGTCTTCCCGGACAATATGCGCCGGAACATGGACCGGACGTTTGGCATTATCTTCTCCCAACGCATCTTGCTCGCGTTGATCGAAAAAGGATGGTCGCGCGAAGCGGCGTATGACGCCGTTCAACCGAAGGCGATGCAGGCGTGGGAAGAAGAGACGATGTTCCGCACTTTGATTGAACGAGACGCCGAAATGGGCGCGCTCTTTACGAGTGACGAGCTCGACGACCTATTCGACCCGAGCCATCACGTGCGCCGTGTCGATGTTATTTTTGAACGCTGTGGTTTGTGATCGTTGAGGGGCGTCATGCCCCTCTCACTTTTAAGGGGGACGATACAGATGGAAGCAATTTACGAAGGTAAGGCAAAAGCGTTATTCGAGACAGAAGAACAGGGTGTGCTCCGCGTCTATTATAAAGACGACGCGACAGCATTTAACGGGGAGAAGAAAGAATCAATCGCCGGCAAAGGCGTGTTGAACAATGCTATTACGACGCGCTTGTTCGAACTCATGCACGATAACAAGATTCCGACACATTTCATTAAGCGTCTATCGGATCGTGAACAGCTCGTGCGCCGTGTCGACATCATTCCGCTCGAGGTCGTCGTTCGCAACATCGCCGCCGGAAGCCTTGCGAAACGACTCGGTTGGGAAGAAGGGACACCGCTCCTGTCACCAATCGTCGAGTTCTACTATAAAGATGACGCACTCGGAGATCCACTCTTAACAGAGGACCATATCCGTTTACTGCAAGTCGCCACACACAAAGAAGTCGAAACATTGCGACAACTTGGGCTGTGGGTCAACGATGTGTTACTCGACTTCTTCAACGAACACGGCATCGATTTGATCGACTTCAAACTCGAGTTTGGTAAAGTCGACGGTACGATCATCCTCGCCGATGAGATTTCGCCGGACACGTGCCGACTCTGGGACAAAGAGACGAAACAAAAGCTCGATAAAGATGTTTTCCGCAGAGACCTCGGATCTCTGACAGATACGTATAGCCAGTTGTTAACACGCATAGGGGGAATGAACTGATGAAAAAAGTAAACGTGTACGTGACATTACGTGAAAGTGTACTCGATCCACAAGGCGTCGCCGTCAAAGGTGGACTCGAACATCTCGGTTTTGCAGGGGTAGAGTCGGTACGCATCGGGAAAGTCATCGAGCTTCAAGTCGCCGATGAGACGACCGAAGCGATGGTGCGTGACATGTGTGAGAAGTTGCTCGTCAACACGGTCATTGAGAACTATCGGATCGAGATGGGGGTACTCGCATGAAATTCGCTGTCATCGTCTTCCCGGGATCAAACTGTGACCTCGACATGTATCACGCCGTAAAAGATGTCCTCGGTGAAGAAGCGGACTATGTGTTCCATACGGAAACGTCGCTTGACGGTTACGACGGTGTGCTCCTGCCAGGCGGATTCTCATATGGGGATTACTTGCGCTGCGGTGCCATCGCCCAGTTCTCACCGATTATGAGTGAAGTCAAACGGTTCGCAGAAGAAGGGCGTCCGGTACTCGGCGTCTGCAACGGTTTCCAAGTGCTCGTCGAAGCGGGACTCCTACCGGGCGTGTTGATGCGTAACCGTGATTTGAAGTTCATGTGCAAGACGGTCGAATTGAAAGTCGAGACGAACGAGACGATGTTCACGAACGATTATGCACTCGGGGAAACGATCCAAGTCCCGATCGCGCACGGGGAAGGTAACTACTACTGTGACGAGGCGACGCTTGAGACGCTTCGTAGCAATGGGCAGATCGCCTTCACATATACCGACAACCCGAATGGATCGGTCGCGAATATTGCAGGGATCACGAACGCACAAGGCAACGTACTCGGAATGATGCCGCACCCGGAGCGAGCGGTCGAAGCATTGCTCGGCGGGGAAGACGGCAAACGATTATTCACTTCGATGGTGAAATGGGGGACTCGACATGCTACTTACAACTGAACCGACAGCAACACACATCCGTGAAGAGCGACTTTACGCCACGATGGGATTGACCGATGAGGAATACGCGCTCGTCGTCTCACTGCTCGGTCGTGAGCCGAACTACACCGAGATCGGGTTATTCTCGGTCATGTGGTCTGAACACTGTTCGTACAAAAACTCGAAGCCTGTCCTCCGGAAATTCCCGACAACCGGGAAACATGTCCTTCAAGGACCTGGGGAAGGTGCTGGCATCGTCGATATCGGCGATGGCCAGGCCGTCGCTTTCAAAATCGAGAGCCATAACCATCCGTCGGCGATTGAGCCGTACCAAGGTGCGGCGACAGGTGTCGGCGGGATTATCCGTGACATCTTCTCGATGGGCGCGCGACCGGTCGCACTCCTTAACTCGCTCCGCTTCGGAGATTTGAACGAATCACGTGTGAAACATCTCTTCGGTCATGTCGTCTCAGGCATCGCCGGGTACGGCAACTGCGTCGGTATCCCGACGGTAGGTGGGGAAGTCGCGTTCGACCCGGCCTATGCGGGTAACCCGCTCGTCAACGCGATGTGTGTCGGGCTCATCCGCCATGAAGACATTCAAAAAGGGATTGCCGAAGGTGTCGGCAACTCGGTTATGTACGTCGGCGCGACGACAGGACGCGACGGCATTCACGGGGCGACGTTCGCCTCGGAAGAACTCGGTGAGGATGCGGACGAGAAACGCCCGGCCGTCCAAGTCGGTGACCCGTTCATGGAGAAACTGTTGATTGAGGCGTGCTTGGAAGTCATCAAGCACCCGGCCCTCGTCGGCATCCAGGACATGGGAGCAGCCGGTCTCACGTCGTCTTCGGCCGAGATGGCATCGAAGGCAGGCATGGGCATCGAGATGAACCTCGACCTCGTCCCACAACGTGAGGCCGACATGACGCCTTACGAGATGATGTTGTCGGAGTCACAAGAGCGGATGCTCCTCGTCGTTAAGGCAGGACATGAAGATGAGATCGAAGAAATCGTCACGAAGTGGGGACTTCATGCAATCAAAGTCGGTGAAGTCATCGAAGACAAAGTGCTCCGTCTGCTCCATCACGGGGAAGTCGCGGCCGAAGTACCAGTCGACGCGCTCGCAGAAGACGCACCGGTCTACCATAAGCCGTCAAAAGTACCGGCATACTATGAGACGTTCCAAGCGATGGCACCGGTCCAACCGGTCGTCACGGACGTACTCACGACATGGAAAGACGTGCTCGCCATGCCGACAATCGCCTCGAAACGTTGGGTGTATGAGCAATACGACCATATGGTCCAAACGTCGACCGTCGTCGCCCCAGGAAGTGATGCGGCCGTCATCCGCATTCGCGACACAGACAAAGCACTCGCGATGACGACGGACTGCAACGCCAAGTACGTGTACCTCGACCCGCGTGTCGGTGGTGCGATTGCGGTCGCAGAGGCAGCGCGCAACATCGTCGCCAGCGGCGCCACACCACTTGCTCTCACCGACTGCTTGAACTTCGGTAGCCCGGACAAACCAGAAGGCTTCTGGCAGCTCGACCAAGCTGTCGAAGGGATGGCCGAAGCGTGCCGTGCCCTCGATACACCGGTCATCGGTGGAAACGTCTCGCTTTACAATGAGTCGAACGGGACGGCGATTTATCCGACGCCGGTCGTCGGCATGGTCGGCTTGATCGACAAGCCGGAACATATCACGACGTCGTTCGCGAAAGCAGCAGGCGACATCATCTTCCTACTCGGGGAGACGAAACCAGAATTCGGCGGTAGTGCGCTCCAAATGCTGCAAGACGGTAAAGTGAGCGGACAGGCGCCGATGCTTGACCTCGAGACGGAGAGCCGTCAGCAACAAGCGCTCCTCGCAGCAATCCGGGAAGGTCTTGTCACAGCGGCCCACGACGTATCGGAAGGCGGACTCGCCGCGGCACTCCCTGAGCTCGTGTTCGGCACGGGATTCGGCGCAGATGTCACAGTCGACGCAGATCTCGTGACGACACTTTTCAGCGAATCACAGTCACGGTTCCTCGTCACAGTCGCGCCACATCAGGCTGATGCGTTCGCGAATTTGACGAAGGCGACACGCATCGGACAGGTGACAGACACGCCACAATTGACGGTCCGTGCGAGCGACCGCCTCATCGAAATGGACGTCACGGAACTTGAACGGGTATGGGAAGGAGCTATTCCATGTTATATGACATCCGAGGCATGAACGAGGAGTGCGGGGTATTCGGGGTTTTTAATCACCACGAAGCGTCACACCTCGCCTACTACGGCCTCCACAGCCTGCAACACCGGGGACAAGAAGGGACAGGCATCGTCACGGCTGACGGCGAGCGTTTGCACGCCAAACGCGGGCTTGGCCTCGTCGCTGAAGTGTTCGACGAACCGTCGCTCGACGCATTGACCGGGCATCACGCCATCGGTCATGTCCGTTATTCGACGGCAGGCGGCAACACGCTCGAGAACGTCCAACCGCTCCACTTCAAGTCGCTTACGGGCGACTTGGCGATGGCGCATAACGGTAACCTCGTCAACGCCAACGAGTTGAAACATATGCTCGAAGCGGAAGGTGCGATTTTTCAGACGACGTCCGATACGGAAGTCGTCGCCCACTTGATTAAACGAAGCCGCGGCAACTCGATGAAAGAGCGGATTGCAGATAGCTTGGCCCGTCTCGTCGGCGCATTCGCCTTCCTCTTCTTGACGGAAGACGCGCTCTACGTCGGCGTCGACGTTCACGGCTTGCGCCCGCTCTCGCTCGGCCAGACCGAGGATGGAGCTTACGTATTCGCCTCAGAGACATGTGCGTTTGACGTCGTGGGGGCGACGTACGTACGCGATGTCGAGCCAGGGGAACTCCTCATGATCACGCAAGACGGGATCGTGTCGGAGCGGTACAGCGAGGCATCGGTCCGCGCGATGTGTTCAATGGAATACATCTACTTCTCGCGGCCGGACTCGATCATCGATGGCGTCAACGTGCATACGGCCCGTAAGGCGATGGGGAAGAAGATGTTCGACGAGGCACCGGTCGAAGCGGACGTCGTCACCGGCGTCCCGGACTCGAGCATCTCGGCGGCCATCGGTTACGCCGAGGCGAGCGGGATTCCGTACGAGATGGGACTCATTAAAAACCGCTATGTTGGCCGGACGTTCATTCAGCCGTCGCAAGAACTACGGGAGCGCGGTGTCAAGATGAAGCTGTCGGCGCTTCGAGGCGTCGTGAACGGAAAACGGGTCATCATGGTCGACGATTCGATCGTCCGCGGTACGACGAGCAGACGCATCGTCAAGTTGCTCCGTGAAGCCGGGGCGACCGAGGTGCATGTTCGCATCACGTCACCACCCATCAAGCATCCGTGCTATTACGGCATCGATACATCATCAAAGGAAGAGTTGATTGCGGCCACCAAATCCATCGAAGAGATTAAAGAAGAGATTGGGGCCGATTCACTGGCGTTCCTCACATTGGACGGAACGGTCGAAGCGATTGACCGGCCGTTCGAAGGGAACTTGCGCGGGCAGTGTGCCGCTTGCTTCACCGGACTTTATCCAACTGAACTGGCGGAACTTGTAACAGAGACAAAAGCTTGAGGGGGACTGACGATGAGTTTAAGATATGAACAAGCGGGTGTGAATTTAGAAGCAGGCTATGAAGCAGTATCACGCATGAAGCGTCACGTTGCACGGACGATGCGTCCAGAAGTGATGACCGGGCTCGGCAGTTTTGGGGCGATGATCGACCTCGGCTCGATGCAGTTGAAACATCCGATTCTCGTCAGCGGAACGGATGGGGTCGGCACGAAACTCAAACTCGCGTTCGCGCTCGACCAACATGATACGATTGGAATTGACTGTGTGGCGATGTGTGTCAACGACTGTCTCGTCCACGGGGCCGAACCGCTTTATTTCTTAGACTATATCGCGACCGGCAAGGCAGAACCGGCCAAACTCGAGCGCATCGTCGCAGGGGTCGCCGAAGGTTGCGTCCAAGCGGGCTGTGCCCTCGTCGGAGGGGAGACGGCCGAGATGCCGGGTATGTATCCGGACGGCGAGTACGATATCGCTGGATTCGCCGTCGGTGTCGTCGAGAAGGAAGCACTCATCGATGGCCGGACAATCGAAGCGGGGGACATCGTCCTAGGTTTAGCATCATCCGGTGTCCATTCGAACGGATTCTCGCTCGTCCGCCATATCGTCGAGTCGCAAGGGCTCGCCTACACCGACGAGATCGCCATGCTCGATACGACGCTCGGGAACGCCCTTTTGTTGCCGACACGCATCTATTCCGAGGCGGCGAAAGCGGCCATCGCGACGGGGCGTGTCCAAGGCATGGCCCACATCACGGGCGGCGGTTTTTACGAGAACGTGCCACGCATGCTGCCGGAAGGCCTCGGTGTCACATTCGATGCCTCGAATTGGCCGAGCCTGCCGGTGTTCGACTGGCTCGAGCAAGTCGGGCACGTCTCGAAACAAGAGATGTTCAACGTATTCAATATGGGCATCGGCTTCATGATCACGGTCCGGCCTGAAGATGTCGAAGCCGTCGAAGCCGCACTCGAACGCGCCGGAGAGACGTCGCACCGTATCGGGAAAGTTGATGCCAAACCGGGCGTCCGCATCATGGGGGTCGACCAGTGAAAAAGTTTGCCATCTTCGCCTCCGGGTCCGGTAGCAACGCCGAAGCGATTTGGCAAGCCATCGACCGAGGCGACTTGTCAGGGGAATGTGTCCTGCTCGTCACGGACAAACCAGAAGCGAAAGTACTCGAGCGGGCGGATCGGTTCAACATCGCGAGCTTCTCGTTCGAACCGAAGGCATATGCGTCAAAAGCGGAATTCGAACAAGAGATTCTCGTCTTGTTACAGACGCTCGGCGCCGACTATATCGTCTTGGCCGGGTATATGCGGTTGATTGGGGACGTATTGCTGTCAGCATATCCGAACCATATTATCAACATCCATCCGTCGCTCTTACCGGCGTTCCCTGGAAAAGACGCCATCGGTCAGGCGCTCGCGGCGAACGTGCCGACGAGCGGTGTCACCGTTCATTACGTCGATGCCGGGATGGATACGGGACCAATCATCGCCCAACAAGACGTCGCCATCGCAGGCTGTGATGCGGCCGAAGCGGCAAGACGCATCCAAGCGGTCGAGCATCAGCTCTATCCGCACGTACTACAACAAGTGTTTATCCAACAGGAGGTTTTCAAGTGAGAGCATTACTGAGTGTGTCAGATAAAACAGGAATCGTCGAGCTCGCGCAGGCGTTGCATGAAGCGGGCATCGAACTCATTTCGACAGGCGGGACGGAAGCGGCGCTCATCGCGGCCGGTCTTCCCGTAAAAAATATCTCGGAAGTGACATCGTTCCCAGAGATGCTCGACGGTCGCGTGAAGACGCTCCATCCGCTCGTACATGGCGGACTTCTCGGACGCCGCGATTTAGATTCGCACGTCGAACAGATGAAAGACCACGACATCGAGCCAATCGACTATGTCGTCGTCAACTTGTACCCGTTCAAAGAAACGATTGCGAAAGAGAACGCGACGTATGATGAAGCGATTGAGAATATCGATATCGGTGGACCGAGCATGCTCCGTTCGGCCGCGAAAAACCATGCCAGCGTGACGGTCGTCGTTGACCCGGCCGACTACGGTCATGTGGCCGAAGCGGTTCGTGCCGGCGGGACGACGTTCGAAACACGTCAACGTCTTGCCACAAAAGCGTTCCGTCACACGGCGGCGTATGACGCCTTGATTGCCGACTATTTAGGGCAGCAGATCGGCGAGACGTTCCCGGAACAGCTCACGGTCACGTATGAGAAAGTACAAGACCTCCGTTACGGGGAAAACCCGCACCAGCAGGCAGCGTTTTATAAGACGCCGCTCTATCACGGGATGACGCTCGCGAACGCGGAGCAGCTCCATGGGAAAGAACTCTCATATAACAATATCCAAGATACGAACGCGGCGCTCGAGGCGCTCAGCGAATTGACGGAGCCGGCAGCGGTCGTCGTCAAACATATGAACCCATGTGGTGTCGCTGTCGGACAGACAATCAGCCAAGCGTTCTCAAGAGCCCATGCGGCCGATCCGGTCTCGATTTTCGGTGGCATCGTCGCCTTGAACCGTGAAGTCGATGTGGAGACGGCAGAGGCCCTCCGTAACATCTTCCTAGAAATCATCATCGCGCCATCCTTTAGTGAGGCAGCACTTGACCGATTGAAAGAGAAAAAGAATCTTCGGTTATTGACGCTTGATATGAGCCAGATGACAGGGATGCGCTTGACAGCCGTCGCGGGCGGTCTCCTCGTACAAGATGGGGACGACGTCACACTCGATGATGCGTCATGCCAAATCGTGACCGACCGTCGCCCGACGGCGTCTGAATGGGAAGACTTGAAACTTGCGTGGCGTGTCGTTAAACACGTGAAATCAAACGCCATCGTCGTCGCCAAAGACGAGACGACAATCGGCATCGGAGCGGGACAGATGAACCGCGTCGGCGCGGCGAAAATCGCTTTCGAACAAGCAGGGGAACGTGCTCAAGGGGCCGCTCTCGGTAGCGATGCGTTCTTCCCGATGGGCGATACGGTCGAAGCCGCAGCCGCAGCCGGGATCACGGCCATCATTCAACCAGGCGGATCAATTCGTGACGAGGAGTCGATTGAAGCGGCGAACCGTCACGGCATCACGATGGTGTTCACGTCAGTTCGACACTTCAAACATTGAGAGGAGCGATAAGATGAACGTACTCGTCATTGGACGTGGCGGGCGTGAGCACGCGCTCGCTTGGAAGTTGAGACAAGACGGACATGAGGTGTTCGTCGCTCCGGGTAATCTTAATATGGGCGACGTGACGTGTGTACCAATCGAAGAGACAGATGTCTCTGGCCTCGTCGAGTTTGCGAAGCGCGAGGCGGTTGACTGGACGATCGTTGGTCCAGAGTCGGCTCTCATGGCCGGTGTCGTCGATGTGTTTCAAGCTCATGGACAAAAAATCTTCGGACCGACGAAGGCGGCGGCGTTGCTTGAAGGTAGTAAAGCGTTCGCGAAAGAAGTGATGCGCGAAGCCAATATCCCGACCGCAGGGTACGACACGTTCACCGACGCCGAGTCAGCGCTCCGACAGATCGATCAACTCGAAGCACCGCTCGTCGTCAAAGCGGACGGACTCGCCGCCGGTAAAGGGGTGACCGTCGCGTTCACACTTGAAGAGGCGAGAGCAGCCATCCACGACATTTTCGATACCGATAAGTTCGGGGACCAATCACGTGTCGTCATCGAAGAATTTTTGGATGGAGAAGAGTTCTCGCTCATGGCGTTCGTGTCAGGGGAGCACGTTATCCCGATGATCACGTCACAAGATCATAAGCGTGCCTATGACGGAGACGCAGGACCGAATACGGGCGGCATGGGCGCCTACAGTCCGATGCCCCACTTGGATGATGCTGTGTATCAAGAGGCGGTCGAACGTGTGCTCTTCCCGCTGGCGCGGACGATGGTCGAGCGGGGCACCCCGTTTGAAGGGTTCTTGTATGCGGGCCTCATCTTGACGGCGGATGGCCCGAAAGTGATCGAGTTCAACGCTCGATTTGGCGATCCCGAGACCGAGGTCATTCTTCCTAACTTGGCATCTCCTCTCCTCGGCGTCATCGAGGCGGTCGTGGACCAAAAACCGTATCCGATTGAATGGGTAGAAGGCTATACGATTGGAGTCGTCGTCGCGGCAGAAGGCTATCCTGATCGAGCGACGACCGGGCAGGTACTGTCAGGCTTCGGTGACTTACGAGATGATGTGCTCGTGTTCCATGCGGGGACGACCCGGGACGGGACCCACATCATCGGTAACGGAGGGCGATTGTTCGTCCTCACGTCGACGAAACCGACGTTGCTTGAAGCGAAGACGGCCGTCTATACGGCACTCGAACAACTTGATTTGCCACAGACGTTTTACCGGCGTGATATCGGAGGGCGGGCGTTGGCTCAGATTTTTTAAAGGATGGGTCAACCCGTCCTTTTTTTCATGCGAAAAGAAGGGAATCCGTACTTCCTGCTCTACAATAATGGAGTAGATTGAAGGAAGAAGGTGGTCGACGTGCGCATTCGGACGAAGCTCATGATTGCGGTGGCCGTGAATATAATTGTGTTTGTCGGTGTCATCTTTTTTGGGGTACGACCATATTTCATCGAGAAAAGCATGGAGCAAGATCGTCAAACGGTCGAGAGTCAAATCGCGAGCGTATCTGAGACACTCGCCAATCGGAAGAGCACACTCGAGCGCACACTCATCGACTGGGCTGTCTGGAATGATACGTACACGTTCGTGCAGCGACGAAATGCCGCTTATATCAAAAGTAACATCAGTGAACAGTCGCTCGAGAACTTGAGCGTCAACGCTATCGTCTATTTGGACAACGAGGGGGAGGCTTTCTACTCGGCGTTTCGTTCGACAGACATGTCATTGTCGAAAGCCGACCAACAAGCGATCATCCGGGCGGTTACCTCTCGCTTGACCAATCGGAGCGATGCACAGAACGGCGTATACGCGAGTGATTTTGGCCCGATGTTATATGTCAGCCATCCGATTCTACGAAGTGACAGTAGTGGACCACGACAAGGAACGCTCATCATGCTCGAATTCGTCGATTCGACGGTCATGGCAGATATAAGTGCCCAGACGAAGATACCATTGACAATTCAGCCGGCTCGTCTAGAAGAGACAATCATCAAGAGCGGGACGGACGGGACCGATGTGGTGATCCCACTCGACACGGTGTTTCAGCAAGCGGATTATGAAGTTGGTTTCACCGTCGCGCAAACGCACTACGAAAACACTGTCACGATGTTGCGGCTCGGCATGTTCGCGCTCGTCATCCTCGGGTTCGGTCTGTTCTTCTCTTTGTTATGGACGATTCACCGGGTCGTGATTCGGCGGCTGATGGAGATCGTGAGTGAGTTGAAGATCATCACACTAGAGCGGGACAGCCGACTCCGCCTCAGTCGGGACGCGCACAGCCACGACGAAATCGAACAGATGGCGACGAGTATGAACGAGGTGCTCGCGGCACTCGAAGATACGCGCGCCGAAGTGATCGACCGGGCGTTCCGAGACGCATTGACGCTTCTTCCGAACCGGCTCGCGCTAGAAGATTATTTCTCGACCGTGCGTGGAAAGCAGGAACGGATCGGAGTGCTCGGATTGGATTTGGATGACTTCCGCCGGATCAACGACCAATACGGACATCGGACGGGTGATTCTGTTCTCATCTATCTCGCCTCACGGCTCAACTTCTATAAAGAAGACGGGTTCGTCGCTCGCATCGGTGCCGATGAGTTCATGCTCGTCCATCCGGGCTGGACACTTGACCAGCTCCAACCGGTCGCCCGGCACTTGACGAAAGACTTGAAGGACTGGGCCCATGTCAACGGTGTGAAAGGGATGGCGGCGACAATCGGCATCGATGTGTTCACCTATGCCGAGCCGCAACACACGTATGAGGTCATGATGGGGCGGCTCGACGTGGTCATTCACGAGGCGAAACTGTCAGGGAAGAACCGTGTCTTGACGTTCCAAGAAATCGAGGACGGGAGCCATTATTTACAGACGCTCGAGATGGAACGCGATTTGCGCCATGCCCTCGAACATGATGAGTTTGAACTGTATTATCAGCCGATCGTATCGCCACGGCCGTTTGCAGTACGGGGAGTCGAGGCGCTCATTCGCTGGAATCATCCGGGCAAAGGTCAGATTTCCCCTGGCCTGTTCATCCCAGTCGCCGAGCAGCTCGGCCTTATCTCGGACTTGGGACGCTGGGTGCTCGTACAGGCGGTCACGGAGATGAAGGATCATGTGGAACGACATCACTTGTTCCTCTCGATCAACGTATCGAAACGCCAAATCGCCGACGGGTCGTTTTTAGCTTCATTGGAACACGTGCTGACCGAAACGGGATTTGACCCTCATCGCCTTCATGTCGAAATCACCGAGAGCGAGGTCGGCGGGAATCTGTATGAGCTTCAGCAGTTCATTCACGCGCTCAAAGCGATCGGCGTCAAAATCTCGCTCGATGACTTTGGTGTCGGGACATCGTCGCTCTCGTTCTTGCAGTCGCTTCAACTCGATATTATTAAAATCGATCAAAACTTTGTCAAAGGGATTCCCGAGAACACGTTCGACCGGGCCTTGCTTGAAGGGTTATATCAAACGTTCCATACACTCGGTCTCGATATCGTCACGGAAGGTGTGGAGCGTCCGGAGCAGCTCGCGTTCGTGCTCGAACATAGCAGTTCGCTCATCCAAGGTTACCATTACAGCAAACCGGTTCCGCTGGCACAACTTGAGCATTACTTGAAGAAAACGGTCACGATGTATGACTGGTGAAGACACTTCCTGCGGGAGGTGTCTTTATTTGTGTGAATTTCATGTGAATTCCGTTACAATTAGCAACATAACTTGCGACCCTTTCATAGAAAATGTAAACTTGAAACAGATGAAAGAAAACGCTTACAAAATTATTGTCTGATAATAATGGCGAGGCGATTAAGGGAGGATTGGGTTCGATGCCAACAAAACGATCGGCGCGGGCACCGTGGTCTAAAGCGATGATTCGGTCACAACTAGAAGTCGTGAGCCAAGTCAGGCCACCTTCGCTCGTATTGACGAATGCCACGTACTTGAACATGTACGTGAAGCAGTGGAAACAAGCAAATATTTGGATCGAGCATGACCGGATCGTCTATGTCGGGCCAGATGTACCGAAAGCGGCCGTCGAGACGGTGGACGTATCCGGAAAATATATCGTGCCTGGCTATATCGAGCCACATGCGCATCCATTCCAACTTTATAATCCGGCGACGCTGTCGAAGTATGCAGGCGAGCGGGGGACGACGACGCTCGTGAATGACAACATGCTTCTTTTTTTACAAAATAAGGAGCAAGCGTTTGCGCAACTCGATGCGATCCAACAGCTTCCGACGAGCACATATTGGTGGGCGCGTCTCGATACACAGACCGAGCTCGACCGGGACAGTGTCCTTGTCGATTCCGAGCGGATTCACGACTGGTTCAATCATCCGGACGTCATCATGGCCGGTGAATTGACGGCATGGCCGCGCACGTTGAAAGGCGATGACGAGATGTTGCAGTGGATGCTCGACGCGGAGACGTGCGGGCTCCCGGTCGAAGGACATTTCCCGGGTGCCTCGGCGAAGACGTTGACGAAGATGGCGCTGATGGGTGTTCACAGCGACCATGAAGCGATGACGGCCGAAGAAGCGCTCTGCCGGCTCGAACACGGCTATACGACGACACTCCGTCATTCTTCGATTCGTCCTGACCTTCCGGGACTCATCCGTGGCCTGCTCGACGCCGGACTCGAGGCGTTCGATCATGTGATGGTCACGACAGACGGGTCGACGCCAGGATTTTATCAAGACGGGCTGCAAGACGCGCTTATTAAGATCATGATTGAGGCCGGATTGCCGCCGATTGAGGCGTACCGCATCGTGTCATTGAACGTGGCGCGACACTTTGGGCTCGATCACGTTCTCGGTTCGATTGCGCCGGGACGCATCGCCCATCTGAATATTCTTGATGCGATCGACGAGCCGCGCCCGTCCGCCGTCATCGCCAAAGGGCAATGGATTTACCGGGACGGGGCATCGTTGTTCCCGAACGAGCTCGTCGATGCGGCGCTCGCGCTCATGCCGTCGACGGACGTCGACATCGAACTGACGCCGAACGATCTGTCGTTCAGCATGCCTGTCGGGCTCGACATGGTCAACTCGGTCATCATGAAACTGTTCAAAATCTCGCACGACACCGGTCAAGACGAATTGCCACGTGACGGGGACGAGTCGTTCCTCATGCTGCTCGATAAAGAAGGAAAATGGCGACTCAATACGGTGCTGAAAGGATTCGCCAACGACTTTGGCGGGCTCGTCAGCTCGTATTCGATTAGTGGCGACTACTTGATCTTAGGGAAATGTAAACAAGACATGCTGACGGCGTTCGAACGGATGAAACAGCTCGGCGGCGGTATCGTCCTCGTCGACCGTGGTGACATTATCGCGGAAATTCCGCTCCCGCTCTGTGGCATGACGTCGAAGGAGCCGATTGAACAGTTGATCGTCCAGGAAGAAGTGTTGCGGTCCGAACTGCTCACGCGTGGTTACAAGTTTGAAGACCCAATCTATACGCTCTTGTTCTTGGCGTCGACGCACTTGCCATATGTGCGGGCCACACCGCTCGGAATTTACGAAGTGATGAAGAAACAAATACTATTTCCGGCGATTTTACGATGAACAGTTGAGTCCGAGCCGGTCGTGCTTTAGAATGATAAAGAAGTACGATGGAGAGAGGATGCTTGCGGATGCAACTCGATAAATTACGAGGACGAGAGCTCGATCAGCTGTTTGAGGCGATTTTGAAGCTCGATACACTCGAAGATTGTTATCAACTATTTGAAGATTTAGCGACCGTGAACGAAGTGCAGGCGCTCGCCCAACGGCTAGAAGTGGCCCGCCAAATTCGTGAAGGTAGCACGTACCATAAAATTGAAGAAGCGACAGGAGCTTCGACGGCCACGATTTCCCGCGTCAAGCGTTGCTTGAACTACGGGTCAGGCGGCTATGATCTTGCCCTTGAACGTCTACAACAATCAGAAGGTGACTCGTAAGAGTCATCTTGTTTTTGATGGGAGAGGAGGGGCGAGATGCAAGACAAGTTTATGAAGCGAAATTTACAGCTGTTCTTTCGGAAGCTGACACCGGTCCAGACACTCGTGTTGATTTATAGCGCGGCGGTCGTGTTGGCCGTCATTTTGCTCGCTTTACCGATTGCGCGACAACCGGGCGTCTCGATCACGTTCACCGATCTCGTCTTTTTCGCGGTCAGCTGTGTCAGCGTTACCGGATTGACCCCGATCGTCGTGACCGATACGTTCTCGACGTTCGGATTATTTATCATCTTGTTCATCGTTCAAGTGAGCGGGGTCGGGTTGATCAGTCTTCACGTCATCATGTGGATCTTGCTTGGCAAGCGCATCGGTTTTCGCGAGCGCCAGCTGATTTTACGTGACCAAAACCAGACGTCGATGTCTGGGATCGTCAAGTACATCACCGAGATCGTCATCACCGTTATCGCGATTGAAGCGGTCGGTGCGGTGTTGCTTGGGGTCCATTACTTAAATTACTTCGATACGGCCAGCGAGGCGTTCCTGCAAGGCCTGTTCGGTTCGATCAGTGCGACGACGAACGCCGGCTTCGACATCACCGGCAGCTCGCTCGCACCATTCCGGGAAGACCCGTTCGTCATCTTCACCCAAATCGCGCTCATGACCGGCGGTGCCATCGGGTTCCCGGTCCTCGTCGAGATTCGCACGTATTTGACGAACCGAATCATTCGGAAGCGCGAGAATTTCCCGCGCCGGTTCTCACTGTTCACAAAACTGACGGTATCGACGTTCTTCATCTTGATTGCCATCGGGACCGTCGGTTTGTTCCTGTTTGAGTATGACAACGCGTTCAAAGAGTTGCCGCTCTGGCTCGCACTCTCGGACTCGTTGTTCCAGTCCGTGACGACGCGAAACGGGGGGTTGTCGACCGTCGATGTCAACTTGTTCTCGGAAGGCAGCATGTTGCTGCTCTCGATTCTGATGTTCATCGGGGCGTCACCGTCCTCGGTCGGTGGGGGGATTCGGACGACGACGTTCGCCGTCGCCGTGCTCGGGGTCGTCGCGTTCATTCGCGGGGACTCGTCCATCAAAATCTTCGGACGTGAGATCGTGCTCGAGGACATTTGGAAAGCGTTCGTCATCATTACCGTGTCTCTGGCCGTCCTGTTGACCGGGGTCATGGTGCTCACGTTCTTCGAAGACGCATCGCTCACGCGCATCTTGTTCGAAGCGTGCTCGGCGTTCGGGACGACCGGGTTGTCGGTCGGGCTATCGTCCGAATTTAGTAACGTCGGCAAGTGGGTGCTCACCATTTTAATGTTCATTGGACGCATCGGTGTCATCGCCTTCATCTTGATTTTGCAGCGGAGACAGCCGAAGCGGATGTACAACTATCCGAAAGAATCAATCATCTTAGGGTAAGGAGCTCAGAACATGAAAGCTTTTTGGATCAATTTCGGTTACGTGTTCGCCGTCCCGGTGTTGCCGTTCATCGCGGTTGTGAACGGAACGGCGCTCTGTTCACCGGATTCTCCGCTACTTGATATTCCCGTGCTCGGCTTTTTCTTGGCCAATCCGCTCTGGTTCATCCCGGTATACGGGCTGTTCGCTCTGCTCGTCGCCAAGTGGATGACGGCCCGCGAACGAAAGACGCACGCGAGACGTGTTTGAGACTTGCCTCGGCAAGTCTTTTTTCGTTCAACAGATGCAAGTGGCGGGAAAAATCGCTACACTAGAGAAGGTATCGAAGGGGAGGGAAGCCGAATGGATTTTCAATCGTGGCGCCACGTGTTTAAACTAGATCCGAATAAACCGCTCGATGATTCGGCGCTCGCGGCGCTCATCCGCTCCGGTACGGACGCCTTACTCATCGGAGGGACCGACGGGGTCGATGCGGAGAACACATTCGCGCTCTATGCCCGACTCGAAGGGTGCGGCATTCCGCTCGCGCTTGAGATGAGCCATCCCGAGCAAGTGGTTCGAGGCTTCGATCACTATTTTATTCCGACCGTCCTGAATGCAGGAACTGTCGACTGGCTCATCGGTCATCAAGTGAAGGCGTTTGAACGACACGGACACTTGTTTCATGACCAGGTGACCGGACAAGGCTATATCGTTTTGAACCCGGACGCGAAAGTGGCCCGTGTGACCGAGGCGAAAACCGACCTTTCCATCGAAGAGGCGGTCGCTTACGCAGAAGCCGGTCATCGCTTGTTCCGCTTGCCTTCGCTTTACGTGGAGTATAGCGGCACACTGGGATCCGTCGAGCTCGTCAAAGAAGTACGTTTAGCGGTGCCGGACGCCCACTTGTTTTATGGGGGCGGCATCACCGATTTTGAATCAGCTCAGACGATGGCCGCATACGCGGACACGATCGTCGTCGGTAATGTGATTTATGACAATTTCGAAGGAGCGCTTGCGACTGTCGCGGCACTCCGATAAAATAAGAACAAATGTTTGGTTAGAGAAAGGAAACGATTATGTATAACTTGAGTGAAGAATTAGTCAAAGGCATGAACCCCCCGCAAGCGGAGGCGGTCAAATATACGGACGGCCCGCTCCTCATCATGGCCGGGGCAGGGTCTGGTAAAACACGTGTCTTGACGCATCGCGTCGCCTACTTGATGGCGTCGAAACAAATCGCGCCGTGGAACATTCTCGCGATTACGTTCACGAACAAAGCGGCCCGCGAGATGAAAGACCGGATCGCCCGCCTCGTCGGCGGTGTCGCGGACGATATTTGGATTTCGACGTTCCACTCGATGTGCGTCCGGATTTTGCGCCGCGACATCGATCGCATCCGCTATGACCGGAACTTCTCGATTCTCGACTCATCCGATCAGTTGACGGCAATCAAGCAAGTGCTCAAAGAGCTGAACCTTGACCCGAAAAAATATGAGCCGCGGACGCTCCTCGGCATGATCTCGAACCATAAGAACGAACTCCGTTCGCCGCAAGACGCGGCTGGACTCGTCGGTAACAACCCATACGAGAAAGTCATCTCGGACGTCTATACGGCGTATGAGAAAAAGTTGAAGCAAAACAACGTGCTCGACTTTGATGACTTGATCATGAAGGCGATTCAGCTGTTCCAAGAAGCGCCGGACGTGCTCGCGTTTTATCAGAAGAAGTTCCAATACATCCATGTCGACGAGTATCAAGATACGAACCGGGCCCAATACACGCTCGTTAAACTGCTCGCGCAAGCGCATGAGAACTTGTGTGTCGTCGGTGACTCGGACCAGTCGATCTATCGCTGGCGCGGGGCCGATATCGCCAATATCTTGACGTTTGAGAAAGATTACCCGAGTGCGCACGTCATCTTGCTCGAACAAAACTATCGGTCGACGAAACGGATTTTGGAAGCGGCGAACGGTGTCATTCAAAACAACTCGAGCCGAAAAGATAAGAAGCTATGGACCGAGAACGTCGAAGGGGAGAAACTGCTCCTTCACGTCGCCTCGGATGATCGAGATGAAGCGTTCTTTATCATCAACCAGATGAAAGAACTCCGTCAAGAGGGCGTCGATTACGGCGAAATGGCCGTTCTGTATCGGACGAACGCTCAATCGCGTGGACTTGAAGAGATGCTCCTCAAGTCGAACATCCCGTATAAGATGGTCGGCGGGACGAAGTTCTATGAACGAAAAGAAATCAAAGACATTTTGGCGTATTTGCGCTTGATCGCCAACCCGGACGAGGACATCTCCTTCGTCCGTGTCGTCAACGAACCGAAGCGCGGCATCGGCGCCGCGACGGTCGATAAGCTCGGCGACTTCGCCGGGATGCAAGGTGTGTCGCTCATGGAAGCGATTCGTGACATCGAACTGTCGGGCATTGCCCCACGCACAGCGACGAAGCTTGCCGAGTTCCGTCAATTGATGGTCGATTTGCGTCAAATGGCCGACTACTTGTCGATTTCCGAATTGATTGAAGAAGTGCTGAAGAAGTCAGGCTACGAAGAGATGCTCAAAATCGAGAAGACGCTTGAAGCCGAGAGCCGCCTCGAGAACTTGCAAGAATTCCTCTCGGTCGCGCAAAACTTCGAGAAAGAGAGCGATGAACAAACGCTCGTCGCTTTCCTGACCGACTTGACGCTCGTCTCGGACCTCGACACGCTCGAAGAAGTCGACGAGTTGCACCAAGTCACGCTCATGACGCTCCACTCGGCCAAAGGGCTCGAGTTCCCAGTCGTCTTCTTGATTGGGATGGAAGAAGGGTTGTTCCCGCACAGCCGTGCCTTGAACGACCCGGAAGAGATGGAAGAAGAACGTCGTCTCGCCTACGTCGGGATCACACGGGCCGAGAAACGTCTCTATTTGACGCGGGCCCAGTCTCGCATGTTGTACGGTCGTTTCCAAAACAACCCGGAATCGCGCTTCTTGCACGAGTTGCCAGAGACGCTCTTGGAGCGTTCGGGCAAAGCGAAAAAGGCGATGCCATGGAATCCAGTCGAGTCGCCGGGGAAACTTCCGGTGAACGGCTTCAGCTCGAAACCAAAACCGAAGCTCGCCCAGTCGTCCGGCGCCGAATCGATCGGTTGGAACGTTGGGGATAAGGCCAATCATAAAAAATGGGGTCAAGGCACGGTCGTCCAGACGCGTGGCGAAGGCGATCAGCTCGAACTCGATATCGCTTTCCCGGCAGTCGGCATCAAGCGCCTGCTCGCCAAGTTTGCCCCAATCGAAAAAGCGTGAGGTGATCACATGGAGATGGCAGAACGTGTTGAAGCGATTCGTCAAAAGTTAAACCAATACGGATATGAATATTATGTGCTCGACCGCCCGAGTGTCCCAGATGCGGAATACGACCGTCTCATGAACGAATTGATTGAAATCGAGACGGACTATCCGGAACTTCGGAGTCCAGACTCTCCGACGCAACGGGTCGGCGGTGCCCCGCTCGACGCGTTCGTCAAAGTGACGCATGATACGCCGATGCTCTCGCTCGGGAACGTGTTTTCTAAAGAAGAGCTCGTCGAATGGGTCGAACGCATCGAGAAAGATCTCGGTTACAGTCCGCTCTTCGTCGCCGAGCTCAAGTTTGACGGGCTCGCTGTGTCACTGAAATACGAAGACGGTCGGCTCGTCCGTGGCGCGACGCGCGGTGACGGGACGACCGGAGAAGACATCACGCAAAACTTGAAGACGATCCGCTCGATTCCGCTCCGGTTGAACGAGGACGTCACGTTCGAGGTGCGCGGTGAGGCATATATGCCGAAACGGTCGTTCGAACATTTGAACGACGAGCGAGAACGTCTTGGGGAACCTTTATTCGCCAACCCGCGCAATGCGGCGGCAGGTTCGCTCCGGCAGCTCGACTCGAAAATCGCGGCGTCGCGGAATTTGGCGTTCTTCGCCTACGGGCTCGTCTCGACGGACGACCTCGTCGCCTCGCATGACGAGTCGCTCGCGTATTTGCGCCGTCTCGGCATCGCCGTCAGTCAAGAATACACGACATGTCATACGGCCGATGAGTTATGGGACTATATCGAAACGTATGTGACGAAGCGGTCCGAACTGCCCTACGAGATTGACGGCATCGTCATCAAAGTCGCAGCTTACGAAGAGCAAGAACAGCTCGGCTTCACGGCGAAGAGCCCGCGTTGGGCCGTCGCGTATAAGTTCCCGGCTGAAGAAGTCGTGACGACGATTGAAGACGTCGATTTCAGTGTCGGGCGGACGGGAAAAGTCACGCCACGCGCACGGTTCGCACCAGTCTCGGTCGCCGGGTCGACCGTGACGTATGCGACGCTCCATAACGAGGACTTCATTGTAGAGAAGGACCTTCACATCGGGGACCGTGTCGTCATCAAGAAAGCCGGCGATGTGATTCCAGCCGTCGTCTCGGCGCTCGTCAGTGAGCGGACCGGGGAGGAGACGGAAATCGTCTTCCCGACGCATTGTCCAGCTTGTGAATCTGAACTCGTGCGTTTAGAAGGAGAGGCGGACCACCGCTGCGTCAATCCGGAATGCCCGGCCCAACTGCTCGAAGGGTTGATTCATTTCGTGTCACGCCCGGCGATGAATATCGATGGGCTCGGCGAGAAAGTGATCACACAACTCCATGCGTCCGGGCTCGTTCATAACGTGGCCGACCTGTACCGTCTCGACCGGGACGCGCTCCTCGAGCTCGACCGGATGGGCGAGACGTCGGTGACGAACTTGCTCGCGGCGATTGAGCAGTCGAAACAGAACTCGCTCGAGCGCGTCTTGTTCGCGCTCGGTATCCGCCTCGTCGGACAAAAAGCGGCCGCGTTGATTGCGGAACGGTTCGAGACGATGGAAGCGGTCATGGAGGCATCGATCGACGACTTGACGTCAATCGATGGTATCGGTACGAAGATGGCGGAATCGATCGTCTTATACTTTGAGAAGCCGGAAGCTCGTGACCTCGTCCGTGACCTCGGCGCGGCAGGTGTCAACCTGACGTTCAAAGGTACGAAACGACCGGTCGCTGACGCTGATGCGCCGCTTGCCGGGAAGACAGTCGTTTTGACCGGGAAACTGCATGAGATGACGCGCGGGGAAGCCGGTAAGCAGCTCGAATTGCTCGGTGCGAGTGTCACGGGAAGCGTCAGCAAGAACACCGACCTTCTCGTCGCCGGCGAGAAAGCCGGGTCGAAACTGACGAAAGCCGAATCACTCGGCATCGAAATCTGGGACGAGGCGGCGTTGCTCGCCTTCTTGGCAGAACAATCTTGAAGGAAAGGTCTTCCGTGTGGAAGGCCTTTTTTCATTGACCTAATTTTCAACTGTTTTAGGATGACGGCGGGTTCGTGGGAACGTGCGAAGGGTAATGAATAGTATCTACAAATACTTTTTGACACCAAGAACTCACACCACGACTCGCGCACAATCATCCTCTATCCCTCTCCCGTGCCGGAGCGTGTCATCGCAGACATTCGTCACAGTTTGGCAGACACCTTAGAGGAGGGGACCATCATGCGAAACACTAACCGACGCATCTTTGCACTCATCACATTCGTCCTCGTATTGATTGGCATGTGGGCACCGAATGGCGTTTACGCGAACACGACAATGACACCAACGCCAATTTATGCACAAATTGATTTGAGCCCTGAAGAAATCGAAGCGTACGACGACGCAAGCCTGATTTACGACGACGTGACGTACTACGGGGCGCGTGAATCGTCAACGATTTGGCGGTTCATGGTGGATGCGGCCGACGTTGACGTTACGACCATCGATCAAGTCACGTTATATAATGGTGAGGGCGTTCCTTATTCGTTCCCGGACGCCGTCTATGCATTTCATGTTGAGGAACTTGCGGACGAGTCGACTGAGCCGGGTGATGACGGGACAGAGACAGTTCCGGACGTTGAAACACCGATCGAGCCTCCGCTCGTTGAATCAGAGCCATCGCCAGAAGAACCTGTCACAGAAGAAGTGACCGCACCCTCCGCCACCCCAGTAGTTGCCATCGATCAATTGGTGCTCGGTGCCGACGGGCCAATCGAGCGTGTGTTAGGCGGAGATTTAGTGACGTATCGGCTCGTCATCGATGTAACGGGCGCCCCTGTCGAGAATTTTTCCGTATCCAACACGGTTCCGGAAGCGTTGACCGTCGTCGCGGACTCGGTTGAAGTTCTCGGTCCGGAAGGTTCGGTACCCCCGACGACCGTGAGTGGACCACCCGCCTTCGATTGGACGTTTCCGACGATACCGGTCGGGACGACGACAATCCAGTTCGATGCGTTCGCACCAGACGTGACAGATGAGACGGTGGTGACGAATACGTTTTGTATCGGTGTTGAAGGAGCAGATGAATTGATTCCGGCCGAATGTGCCGAGGCGACCGTCACGGTCGTACCGAATGAGACGATTGGTCTCGAGGTCGGTAAAGAGGCAAATATTGATCAAGCCGTCGTCGGCGGAGTGATTCCGTATACGTTCGTCATCGAGAACACAGGCGAGACGGCGCTCACGATCACCTCTATCGAAGATGAGTTCTTTAGCGGAGACATCGATGCTGATAAGGTCGAAGCATTCAATGCCGACGTGCGTGAGCAGTTGATGGCGCTCATCGGGGAGAACGGCCTCGCGGCAGGTGAACGCGTCGAGGCGACGGTCAACTTAACAATCCCGAGCGACTATGACCGGACGAACGCTCCTGAGATCGGGAACGTGTTCCGGGTCGGCGCGACCGATTCCTATGGACGGGTCGTCGATGCCGAGAGTCAACAGATCGTCTTATTGAACCAAGCTGATTTCACGGTCACGAAAGTGGCGAGCCCAGGGACGGTGCACCCGGGCGAGGCGATTCGCTATACGTATACAATCACAAACACGTCGAATGTCACCTTGTACTTTGTCGATGTCATCGATGAATGGACGAGCGGGGCGTTGACGACCAAAGAACAGCGCGAGACGACCGAGACGCTTCGAGACGGCATGCAGGCTCTCGCTGAAGTCGAGAACGGACTCATCCCAGGTGAGGAAGTCGTGCTTGAAGTGGAGAAAGTGTTGTTACCATCCTATGATGTGCGAGCGGGCGCAGTACTGACGAACCGGACGACGTTCACGTTCGAGGTCAATCGTGAGGCGCGTGTGTCCCGAACGGCCGAGGCGACGGTGCATGTGAAACAAGCCATCCCGGAACCTGAACGCGACGAATCTGTGTATGTGCCTGAACCGACGACCCCGGTGACACCTGACCAAGCGACGCTACCGATGACAGGTTCGACGGAAACGTGGGGGACGGTCATTGGTCTCGTTTTAATCGTGCTCGGGCTCTTGTTCGTGACGCATCGGCGCCGTCCATCCACAAAAGCATGATCGCAGGCGCCCTCCGACACGAGTCGGGGGGTGCTTTTCTTTGAATCGGGACTGATTCCGCTTCGACACTTTTTTCGACGGACGATTTTGTTATAATGGACGAAGTGTAACGAATCGAATCATCAAAGGAGTTCAGACATAGATGAAATGGAAACAATTGATTATCCCAGCTCTCGCCGCGACGGTTTTCCTCGGCGGGTGCTCGATGAAAATCCCGATGGGGGAAGAGGAAGTCACACCAACGGGTGAAGAGACGGCAGCCGAAGGCGTCACAGAAGCGATTCAAGCGCGTGATTCATATTACCAGATGGTCATTCCATTTAAACCGGCGGCAGCCCGAGGTTTGGCCCAGCGCCAAGTGAGCTCGTCGCTCGAGCTCGAAGAAGTGGAGCTCGGCCTCATGCGCCATTCGACCGGCGCGTTCAAACCGGAAAACTATGCGTATCAAGAAGGACAGCTATTGACGAGTGAAGATGTATCGCGTCTGCTTGGCCGTAAAGACAAAACGTCAGAAGGTCTCGTCCCGCTCAACCCGGCGTATGCGAACGGCACGGCCGAAGTGGCCGAAGACCAATTCGTCGAGGAGAATAAAAAGTCGCCACTCTATTTGGCGTCGCTCGTCGAACAGAACTATATGACGAAAACGGATAACGGCTATCAACTCGGCGGTGTTTCGTTCGCTTTAATTTTGAACCGGGAGTACGTGTTCCAAGCGCCGAATTTCGGTCCGACGTATACGGAAAAGTTGGACGAGAAGAAAGTCATCGCTGAAGGAGAGCGTATGGCGAATGAACTCGTCGCCCAACTGCGCAAGCGCGAGGACTTCAAAGATCTCGATATCAACGTCGCATTGTATATGAAAGCGTCGCAAGGGTCACCGACGCCGGGGAACTATGTTAAATCGGCATTCGTTGGCACGGCTGGCGAGGTGACGGCGAGTGATTGGAAAGATGTCGACGAGACGTATTATTACTTCCCGTCCGCCAAAGCGACGACGGAAGTGCGCGATGACGCTCAAAAATTCTCCCTCTTCAGCGACCGAATCGCTGATGTGTTCCCAGATTTCAGCGGGATGATCGGGAAAGGTTTTTATCAGAACGGGGAATTGTCACGGATTGAGATCGATATTCCGATCCAGTTCTATAGCCGGGCCGAACTCGTCGGCTTCACGCAGCACGTCGTCGGCCTGCTCGAGAACCGCTGGGAATACAACCGGAACGTACCCGTCCGAATCAACGTCACCTCGCTCGGTGGCGAACAAGAAGTGACGATCGTGTTTGAAGAGGGCATGGATAGTCCGAAAGTATATTTCTAACCGATAAGAAGGCATCGTGATGAAACGAATGCCTTCTTTTTTTCGTATGACAAGTAACGAGGAAATTCTTTGACCTTCTTTGACCAAATAGGTAGAATAGACTTAACAGAATCGGGAAAGGGATAGGTGAGGTGAAACGAGATGGCAAAAAACTATTATGACGTCCTTGGCGTGCCGAAGCAGGCATCCGACCAAGACATAAAACGAGCGTATCGAAAGTTGGCAAAACAATACCATCCGGACGTGAATAAAGACCCGGGTGCCCAAGACAAGTTCAAAGCAATCCAAGAGGCTTTTGACGTGTTGAGCGATCCTGACAAAAAAGCGAACTATGACCGTTACGGAAGTCCGGAAGGGCCGACGTTCGGCGGAGGGGACAGCGGTGATGGGTACGGGGAAGGATCGGCCCAATTCGAGGACTTGTTCCGTCAATTCGGCGGTGGGTCACGAACGACGTCGCGCACATTCGGTTTTGAGGATATGTTCGGCAGCTTCTTTGACCAGGCGGTCGAAGAAGACCTCGATGAGACGGTCCGAGTCAATGTCCCGCTCAGTCAGTTGACGAGTGAGGCCAAAGTGAGCCTGCGCCTACAGACGGGGACGGTCAACGTCAAAATCCCGCAAGGCGCCCATGAAGGACAAAAGCTGCGGCTCAAAGGCAAGAGCAGTAAAGTCGGACAGTCGGGCGATCGAGGCGATGTGTACGTCGAGCTCCACTTCACCGATGACGACACGTACCGGCGCGAAGGGGCGAACGTCATCACCGTCAAACGGTTGCGTCCGCTCGCTTTCCTCGACGGCGCGGAAGTCGTCGTGGCGACACTCGATGGTGGCCGGGTCAAGCTGAAAGTCAAACCGGGGTCGCGGCCTGGTCAACGGATGCGCATCCCGGGACGTGGATTCATGACCGCTTCGAAAGTCCGATCGGATCTATTCGTCCAACTTGAAGTCGATTTGCCGCTAGACGCCGCCCACCGATCTGTTTACGAACAACTCGAACGCTGAGCCTAAGGAGGAAGCAGAATGGATTTCAATCGATTTACCGATAAAGCACATGAAGGCATCGTCAGCTCGCAGGCACTTGCGAAACAGTACCACCATAGCGAGATGAACGAATGGCACGTCTTGGCGTCGATGATCTCACAAACGGACGGCATCGCGCCGCTCTTACTGCAAAAAATGGAACTGAGCGTCGCCGATATCGAGGCCGAGGTCGCGATGGCGCTCAAGAACGCACCGAAACTTCAAACGCCGACGACGCCGATGATCTCGGCCTCGCTGTTGAACGTGTTGACGACGGCGGAACGTGAAGCGACAGGGATGAGCGATGAATACGTCTCGGTCGAGCATATTCTGCTTGGGATTATCATGAACAAGAGTCAAGCACAGAACATGCTCGAGCGCAAAGGTGTGACCGAAGAGAAACTACGCGAGGCGCTCGTGGCGGTCCGGGGCAATCGACGGATCACGTCGAAATCGCCGGAAGCGACGTATGACGTCTTGACGAAGTATGGACGCGACTTGATCCAAGAAGTGAAGACCGGAAAAATCGATCCCGTCATCGGGCGCGATAGCGAGATTCGGCGTGTCATCCGCATCTTGAGCCGGAAGACGAAAAACAACCCGGTCTTGATCGGGGAACCAGGCGTCGGGAAAACGGCGATCGTCGAAGGGCTCGCCCAACGCATCGTCCGCGGCGACGTGCCGGAGAGCTTGAAAGACAAGACGATTTTCAGTCTCGATATGAGTTCGCTCGTCGCCGGAGCCAAATATCGCGGCGAGTTCGAAGAGCGGCTCCAAGCCGTCTTGAACGAAGTGAAAGAAGCGGAAGGGAAAATCATCCTCTTCATCGATGAACTGCACACAATCGTCGGGGCCGGTAAGTCCGAAGGCGCGATGGACGCCGGGAACATGCTCAAACCGATGCTCGCCCGCGGTGAACTCCACTGTATCGGTGCGACGACACTCGATGAATATCGGCAATATATCGAGAAAGATCCAGCGCTCGAGCGCCGCTTCCAACAAGTGCTCGTCGACGAACCGCACGTCGAAGACACGGTGTCGATCTTGCGTGGATTAAAAGAGCGCTTCGAGATTCACCACGGTGTCCGCATTCACGACAACGCGCTCGTCGCAGCGGCCGTGTTATCGAACCGCTATATCACCGACCGGTTCATGCCGGACAAGGCGATCGATCTCGTCGACGAATCGTGTGCGATGATTCGGACGGAGATGGAATCGATGCCGGCCGAGCTCGATGAACTCGTGCGCCGCGTCATGCAACTCGAAATCGAAGAGGCGGCCCTGAAGAAAGAGAGCGATGACGCCTCGAAGAAACGACTCGATGCGCTGCAGCAAGAGCTCGCCTCAATCCGCGAACAGTCGGACGCGCTCCGACTCCGCTGGGAAAACGAGAAAGAGTCGACCCATCGTGTCCAACATATCCGTGGAGATTTAGAAAAAGTGAAACTTGAACTGCAAGAAGCCGAGAGCCGTTACGATTTGAACCGGGCCTCCGAACTCAAATATGGCCGCATCCCGGAACTCGAGCGTGAGCTTGCAGAAGCAGAGCGGCTCGCTGGTTCGGTGACACGTGAACTCGTCCGGGAAGAAGTGACCGAGGAAGAGATCGCCGAGGTCGTCTCGAAATGGACGGGCATTCCTGTGACGAAATTGACCGAAGGAGAACGAGATAAGTTGCTCAACCTCGAGACGGTGCTCCATCAACGCGTCTTCGGACAAGACGATGCGATTCGGCTCGTCAGCGACGCCGTCATTCGGGCTCGGGCCGGCATCAAAGATCCGAACCGTCCGATCGGCTCGTTCTTGTTCCTCGGACCGACCGGTGTCGGGAAGACCGAGCTCGGGAAAGCGCTCGCCGAGGCGATGTTCGACTCGGAGGACCATATCGTTCGCCTCGACATGAGCGAGTATATGGAGAAACACGCTGTGTCGCGTCTCGTCGGGGCACCTCCGGGTTATATCGGCTATGAAGAGGGTGGCCAGTTGACGGAAGCGGTCCGCCGCAACCCGTACTCGGTGCTCCTGCTCGACGAGGTCGAGAAAGCACACGCCGATGTGTTCAACATCTTGTTGCAACTGCTCGATGATGGTCGCTTGACCGACTCGCACGGGCGTGTCGTCGACTTCAAAAACACGATCGTCATCATGACGTCGAATATCGGGGCCGACATCTTGCTCGAAGCGGCGAAAGATGGCGTCATCGATGAGGCGGAAGAACGCCAAGTCATCGAGCGGCTCCGCCGCCACTTCCGTCCCGAGTTTTTGAACCGGGTCGATGAGACGATTTTGTTCCATCCGCTCACGCGGGCTCAAATCGGCCAAATCGTCGAAAAAGCGGTCGCACGCATGGGCAGTCGCTTGACGGCGCGCTCGATTCAAATCGAGATCACGGATGCCGCGAAGGTGTTCATTGCTGACGAGGCGTATGAGCCACAGTTCGGGGCCCGTCCGATCAACCGGTACGTACAACGGACGATTGAGACGAAACTCGCCCGTAGCATTCTCGCGGGAGATATCGAGGACGGCCAGACGGTCGTCATCGACGTCGAGAACGACGAGTTGACGCTTCGTCCCGCGACGGTCACTCACTGAATCACGAAAGAGCGCTGGCTGACGCCGGCGCTCTTTGTTTATGCAATCGGTTCGGGTTGATAGACGCAGTACGGTTCCTCGGCCTTATAGTCGCCGGTGACGGCATAAGCGCGGGCCCGAGATCCTCCGCAGACGTATCGATATTCACAGTAGCCGCATTTCCCGTGGTGTGTATCAGGGTCACGCAGCGATTTGAAGACCGGGTGGTGCCGATAAATCTCAGCGAGCGGTGTCTCTTTCACGTTGCCGCACGTGATCGGCAAAAAGCCGGACGGCTGGACGTCGCCCGTATGCGAGATGAACACGAAGCCGTTCCCGTCGTTCGTGCCGCGGGGCGCCTTGGCGAGGTCGTCATGCGGATGGCCGATGGGCGGTAATCCAACTTGTTTTCGCTTCAAATTCTCTTGCCGGGCGATGCGCCGATAAAACTGGGCTTCGGTCGTCGAGATGATGAACGGGACGTGCTCTTGCAACGCGAACGCCCAACGGAGTACATCTTCATGCCGTTCTGGCGAGATCGGTTGGAGGAGTGACCCGCGACCGGTCGGCACGAGGAAGAACAACGTCCATACCGAGACGCCGAGTTCACCGACGAGTTTGGCGATTTCCGGGAGTTGGTCGACGTTATACTCCGTGACCGTCGTATTGATTTGGAATGACATCCCTTCTTCTCGGAAGTAAGAGATGCCACGCAGCGTCCGTTCGAAACTGCCACGCGTACCCCGGAAGTAGTCGTGTGATTTGGCGTCCGGACCGTCGAGTGAGAACGCCCAGCGCGTCAAGCCGGCGTCTTTCGCCCGTATGACGGCGTCATGGGTCACACGAGGTGTCGCCGACGGGGTCATCGACACACGCATGCCGAGCGAGGCGGCATATTCGGTCAGTTCGAACAAGTCCTCACGCATGAGCGGGTCGCCCCCGGTGAAGACGAGAATCGGATTATCCATCGCCTGGATGTCTCGGATGAGTGCCTTGCCTTGCTCGGTATCGAGTTCACCCGGATACCGATGGAACTGGGCCTCGGCTCGGCAATGGACGCACGATAGCGCACAGGCACGTGTTACTTCCCAGATGACGATGAATGGATTTTCGTTGTAGTCGACTCGTTTCATACGGACACCGCCTGTCTCGCCATCACCCGGGAGACGGCCTGTTTGGCCGAGTCGACGCAGTCGGGGAGACCGACGCCATGCAAGATGGCACCACATGCCTCGATCCCGTCGAGTGTGGACAGCTGCTCTTCGAAAGCGCGCACGTATTGTTTGTGACCGACCTCATATTGCGGCATCGTATCGATGTGCCGTTCGACTTTTGTGAAAATCGGGGTACCGACGTGTTGAATCTTCCGCAGTTCACGCAGCGCGAAGTCGGCGATGGCCTCGTCGGATTCCGTCAACAAGTCGGGAACGAACTCAGATCCGATGTAGACGCGTAAGAGCGCCTTATGTTTTGGTGCCATATGGGGCCACTTCTTATGCATCCAACTGCAGGCCGTCAAGGCGTTCCCTTCCGCTTTGGCGATGACGTAACCGGTCCCGTCGAGTGCCGCGACCTCTTTTTCATCGAACGCCGCGAGCACGGTGATGGAAGACGTCCGTTTCAAATCGGACAATTTTTCTGCTTCCGGGAGACCGAGGATCGGACCGAGCGCATTCGGCGAAGTGGCCAAAATGATGCCGTCGAACGACTCGGTCGTCCCGTCGGCTAGGGTGACTTCATGGGGCCGGACCGCCGCGACTTTCGTCTCTGTATAGAGGCGGTCGATCGACGGGCGAAGCGCCTCGATGAGGACACCGAGACCTTGCTGAAGGGATAGAAACTTCCCGGCTTCACGTGGCTTGACGCCGGCTTGAACAGGTGGTGTCAATGCTTTCATACCGAGAATCAGGCTGCGTGTTTTTTGTTCAATCGTGATAAACTGAGGGAAAGTAGACTCGATGCTCATATCGTCGAGCGTCCCGTTGTAGATTCCCGAGAGAAGCGGTTCAATCATCGCATCGACGACTTCTGATCCGAGCCGGGTCCGGAAGAATTTGTCGAGCGAGATGTCTGTCCCCGTATAGACGCGTGGCAGCACGAGGTCCATCCCGGCCCGAAGTTTACCGCGCCACGTGAACAAATCGGTCTTGACCATCGGCCAAAACTTGGTCGGGATGCCCATGACCGATCCGTCCGGCATTTGTCGAAGCTGTTGGCGGACATAAATGTACGATGTCCCGGTCATCGACCGGACGAGATGATCGTCGAGTCCGAGCTCGGTGATCAGTTCGGTCAATGTCGGTTTTCGGGCCATGTATCCATCCGGTCCGCATTCTAAGACGAAGCCGTCTTGATAGACGGTCTTGATTTTTCCACCGATTCGATCGCTCGCTTCGTACATGGTGACGTGCGCCCCGGCTTGTTTCGCGTAATAGGCGGCGGCCATTCCTGTAATTCCTCCACCGATAATTGCAATTTTGTTCAATCCATTCACCCATTTCTATGTAGTGTTCTTCCTAACGGTACCGAGAATGTTGACGTAGACATAGGATAAGTCTCACATGGTTCTAGACAAATTCGTCACGATTGGGAAGGAGAGGCTCCATATGGTTTGGTTCGGCATAACGGCGATAGTCGTCGTGGTCGGCATTATCGCCTTCATCGCATCGATGAATCGGTACGGGGAGAAGCTCGACGGAGATGAAGACAGCCCGTCGGTCCTTTGGGCTGATGAGGAATGGTATAAGCCAGAAAAGGAAGACGGACCACTTGATGGTTAACCGTCTTCGAATATGATAAGATGACCCGGTTGAAAACTATCGGACATGGGGTGATTGGATGAACGTATTGGAACAACAATTGGCGCATTTGGTCGATGAGTGTCGTCCGTACACAGCACAAGGGAAAGTCGCCGACTATATTCCTGAGCTCGCGCATGTACAGGATGATTTGCTCGGCGTGGCGATTTGTTTGCCTGATGGTTCATATATTCATGCGGGGGACGTCCACCATAAGTTCACAATCCAAAGCGTCTCGAAGGCGTTGACGCTCTGTTACGTCTTGATGGAGTTTGGAGAAGATTACGTGTTCTCGAAAGTCGGGATGGAGCCGACTGGCGACGCGTTCAACTCGATTGCCAAGCTTGAAGAGACGGTGCCGTCAAAGCCGCTCAATCCGATGATCAATGCAGGGGCGCTCGCTGTCACGAGCATGATTTTAGGGGACACGGCGGAACTGAAAATCTATCAGTTCCGCCAGTTTTTGGCGACGTTGCTCGACGTGCCGGTGGAGGAAATCACGTATAACGAAAAAGTCGCCCGCTCGGAATACGAGACGACCGACTTGAACCGGGCCTTGCTCTATTTCATGCGCCATCACGGGATTGTCGAGGGTGATGTCGATGAAATCATCGACGTGTACACAAAGCAGTGTGCGATTGAAATCGATTGCTTTGACTTGGCCCGCATTGGCCGAATTTTGTCGGGCAACGGGGAAGACCCGGTCACGGGCGAAGAGCTGATCCCGCGTCGCGTCGTCCGAATCGTCAAAGCGATCATGACGACGTGCGGCATGTACGATGCGTCGGGGGAATTTGCCGTCCGTGTCGGTCTCCCGGGAAAGAGCGGGGTGTCCGGGGCCATCCTTGCGACCGGTAAACACGAGCTCGGACTGAGTGATGTCGGCTTCGGGATTTTCGGACCGGCGCTCGACTCGAAAGGGAACTCGATTGCCGGGATGAAACTGCTCGAACTGCTCGTCGAACGCTACACGTCCCGCTAAAGCTGGATGGCGTCGACCGATTCGTCGAGTCGAGATTGCAGCTCGTGCACGACGTGTTCGTAATCGTCGGCCAAGGCGGCGGGCGGTGTGAAATCGCTCCAACGCAATAACAGTTGATGTCGGTCATTCATGTCGCCGAGCTCGGTCTGGAGCCGCTTCAGTTTTTGAATTTGATCTTTTGAGGCTTTCGTCTCATAGTTCAATAAGTACTCGTTCAAATAGCGCTCGCGTTTCACGGCGAGCCTGACCTTGTGGAGCGTCTCGAGCCGGTCGGACATCTCCGTCGCATCGTGATGGGCGTCGATCCGTCGTTTGCGGTCGCTCCTCGCTTTATCGATAAATGACGCGGCGTCCTGCTTTTTGAAGGCACGGAACAACTGTCCGCCGATAAAGCGGCGAACTTGTTGGTCGAGCGATGGGGTCATCTTCTCTGTGACGCGCGTATTTAAAATCGTGCGGTCTTTGGCGCGGCTCGCTTCGACGTGATCGGCGAAAGCCTGCTCGAGCTCGGTCTCGACAGCGAGCCCTTCGAGAAGAACGTCCCCGTCACGCACTGCACCGAGCGCCTCCATCAACTGTTTCAACTGACGATACGTGGAAGGTTTCGTGTCGTACAGTTGCATGAACGTCAATAGTTTCCGAAGATGGACCCGCGCTTGGTGGATGTCTTCGCTGTTTTGGAACGTGAGCGCCTCGGTCATATAATGATTGAACGTGTTCCACGTCTCCAAAAGCTCGTATTTTAATTTCTCCGCATTCCGTTGATTCATTCTAATTTTTCCTTTCTGAAATGAGATGAGGTTGTCCATGTATCAAACACATTCACTTAATGAAAAAATTAAACTGTTCTTCACCATCTTCTTCCCGATTTTGGTGACACAAGTGTCCTTTTACTTAATCAGCTTTTTTGACACGGTCATGTCAGGCCGTGCCGGTGCCGTCGATTTGGCAGGCGTCGGTGTCGGGTCGAGTCTATGGATGCCCGTCTATACGGGGTTAAGCGGGATTTTGCTCGCTGTCGCACCGATCGTCGCGCAGGCGCTCGGGGCACGCAACATCCAACAGATTCAACGGACACTGTATCAAGGTGTTTACTTAGCGATCGGGCTGAGCGTCGCGACGCTCGTTCTCGGCTTCTTTCTCGTCCCAAGCGCTGTCGACGGCATGGGGCTGAGTGAAGAAGGTAAACGGATTGCCAAAGGGTATTTGCTCGCACTCGGATTCGGAGTATTGCCGATGTTCTTGTTCAACGTGCTGCGCACACTCATGGACTCGCTCGGCAAAACACGAATTTCGATGCTGCTTATATTATTAGGGTTACCCATTAACGTCGGGTTAAACTACATCTTCATCTTTGGAAAACTTGGTGTGCCGGCATACGGCGGTGTCGGGGCCGGGATTGCCTCAGCGATCACCTACTGGTTGCTGTTCTTTATGGCGTTCGCGTTCGTCCGGAACGGAAAACCGTTCCTCGAATATCGCTTCCTGCGTTCAGTGGAACGTCTCATGTGGCCGAGACAAAAAGAGTTGCTCAAACTCGGCACGCCGATCGGTCTCGCCATTTTTGCCGAAGTCAGCATCTTCGCGGCAGTGACATTGCTCCTTAGTGCCTATGGTGACAATATCGTCGCGGCCCACCAAGCGGCCATCAACTTCGCCTCGTTCGTCTATATGTTGCCGTTGTCGGCATCGAGCGCGCTCACCATCGTCGTCGGGTACGAACTCGGGGCCGGGCGACTCAAGGATGCGGTGCGCTATGCTAAAATCGGGATCGTACTCTGTCTGGCCGTCTCGCTCTTCTCGGGTGGTCTTTTGTTCTGGCAAAATGAACGGGTTGCCGCGATTTATACGAACGACGCGGCCGTCGTGGAACTCGCGGCCCACTTCATGATCTTCGCGGTCTTTTTCCAACTGTCGGATGCGGTCGCCGCACCGATTCAAGGGATTTTGCGTGGCTTCAAAGACGTGAACGTGACGCTCGTGTTGTCGCTTATCGCCTATTGGGTGATTGGTCTCCCGCTCGGCTATACACTCGCCGAACAGTTCGGCTTCGGACCGGATGGTTACTGGATCGGGTTGATCGCAGGTCTTGCGGCAGGCGCCGTCTTGTTGTTCATGCGTCTCATTCATATCGTCAAACGGTATGAGGGGAAACCGCTCATGAACGAGAACTCATAACCTGCAAAAGTTGACGTCACTGACGTCAACTCAGACTGTAGACAAAACATTGTCTGCAGTCTTTTTTATTTGCCCGACCGGGCACAGCTCGCTTTTCTGGGGGCAAGCAGGGAGCCGC